>CAYSXF010000417.1:0-4789 GCA_964434815.1 uncultured Lentisphaeraceae bacterium | reverse complement strand
CACGCCGTCTTTCACAGCCATAGCCGCCGCATAGCCTGCCGCATAGCCCTCGTTTTGGATGTCGGGCTGCATGCGCAGCACCGGCATAGCGTCGCGGTGCGCGCTCACGCCGAGGCCGATCACCAGCAGTCCATCGAGCCGTTTAGGCAGCATCGCACGGTATGGGAAGTTGGCTTCGAAGAAGTGACGCCGACCGAAATCGGCCACAAAGAAATTCTCATGCACCGTGTAGCCGTGCGAGTCGAGATCGCTGTGAGACTGCATCACCGTGTCCGGGTAGGTGCGCCGGTTGATCACGTCCATCGGCGTGACATAGAACGCGCCGACCAGGCGGCGGCGCTCACGGCTGTTCACGTTCTGCGCCTGGTCCCACAGGGATGCGGGCAGCGACTTGCGCGAGCGCAAAGCGAAGTAGCAGAGATCAGCCGCGTCGGTCTCGTCCACGAACCCGACATCTGAATTAGCTCCGCTGGAACCCAACCGGCGCGGCGCATTGCCGGCGCCTTGAAACGCGATTTCGGTTGGGTTGTAGTACTCGGTCTCCGCACCCGCCGCCGCCGCGATATCCGCGTTGCCGGTGCCGTCGATGACCGCCTTGGTGCGGATCACCCCGCGCCGTCCGTCGGGCGTCACCACAATCACGCCTGTGAGTTGATCGCCTTCGCGCACCGCGCCCGTCGCCATCGTTCCGTACCAAATCTCCGCGCCGCTCGTGCGGCACTGGCGGCGGTACCATTCGGATTTCCCCATCACCTTGACCTTCGCCATCTCAGCGACACCTTTATCGATCTCCTTGGTGAAGCCGCAGATATTGCCGAAGTAATAGCCGCCGATCAGCCCGACCGTCTGCACGCCGCCCATGTGGTAGAGGTACTCGCAGACAATCACTTTCACGCCTTGCCGCGCCGCCGCGATGGCCGCAGGCGCGCCGCCCGTGCCCGCCCCCACAACCAAGACGTCGCACGCCGCCAGCTCGGGCAAGTCCCTCGCTTCCGCAGGCAGGCGCGTCGAAGACTTCGCCACCGCGCTCACGTGGATCTCTCCCGGAATGTCTGAAGCCTGCACAGCCGGTGAAGCCGCGCTCCCGCTGCCAGCACGTGCCAAGCGAACCCCCTTAAGTGTCCCGCGCGTTTTCGCCTCAGCCGCGGCAGCCTCTCCCAAGCGTTCGCCCAGCGTCATCGCTCGGGAAGGCTCAACCAGCGCACGCGCCGCCTGACGCGACACGTCAGCCATCGCGCCGAGCACGTAGACATATGGCACGCCTTTGGGACGAAATGCGTCCAACGTCACAGTCGCCGCATCGGCGCTCTCATCCGCCAGGGTCGCCTGCCCCACCAGCGGGTCAGGTGACACAAAGAAGAGGCGGTCAGACGCATCAAGCACGCTCGGCACAAAAGTCATGTCGCGGGCTTTCTGTTCCGCCTCGGCGAATGCAGCGGGCGAGCCGTCCTTCATCGGAAGCGCGATCTCGCACTCAAAGAGACGCCCCTTTGTCTGCTCCTTGCCGGATTTTGCGTCATAGAGACCCAGGCTCTCTCTGACCTTCATCCCGTCAGCTTTCGGCGTCTCGCCTGCAATAACCATTCTCGTAAAGGTGTAGGTCCCGCCCAGGAAAGGCCGGGCCTGAGCGCCCGCAGCACGGCAGAATTCGGCGCGTTCGGTCGCATCGATCACAGTCTTGGCCACAACCGCCTGGCGCCCGCTCTTGTCGGCCACTACGGCACCTGCGACGCGGCCCTCGGCATCCAGCAGCGGCTCAGTCGCGAAACAACCGGTCAGAAAAGTCACACCTGCAGCGAGCAGCGCATCGTCAAAGGTCTTCTTGACCTTCATGGGGTTGACCTCGCTGATCGTTTGACGCACGGGCACGGCACGCGGCGAATCAATGTTAATCACCACTTCGCCCAAAAGCAGGATTCGCCCGTCTTTTTCGCACGTCACTCGCAGGTGCCGCGCGCGGCCCTGCAGCGGCAGCGCGAACGCCACGGCATCCTGTCCCGATTCGGCAGGCTTGGATTCCGTAACACTCGCCAACTGTTTCCAGGTCACGTTGTCGAGACTGGCCTCCACAATCACCCGGCGTGGCGCTTTGAACTGCGGCGGCCGGCTGAACGCGATCAGCCGCGAAGGGGCCAGTGCCACTTCGGCCTGTAAGTTGTACGAGATGGTCACATCGCTGTCGAACTGAACGCTGAACTCGCGCGGATTGTTCCACATTCCGTCCTTGAGCCGGTCCGAATTGTTATCCGGTTTTTTGGCCTCGGGCTTCACGCTATAGGTGTACGTGAAGAGCCGTGACTGCTCCCCCGGCGCCGCCTCTTGAACCGTGTAGAGCGCTTTGCAGAGCGCAGTCTGAGGCACCGCATCTTCCGCCAACCGCAGGCGCAGCGTGCCCGCGATGTCATCGCCTAGGTAAGGGCGGGGCGCGGCAACAAAGACGGAGGCACCGCAGGACGCGGCCTTCTGCGCGGCCTGCACCGCGCCGCTGCCGCCGCCGATCACCAGCACATCCACTTCCTGCAGTACAGCCAGCTCGCGCGGCCCCTCAACCACGGCCGCAGCCGCACATAAAGCAAGACCCGAAACCAGACCGATTGCGACACGCGCTCTATTCACAGTAAAGATTCCCCCGTTCAAACTGATTTCTCCACAACCCAGGTTCGAGAACGCCAAGTGCGCAAGAACTCGCCTCTGGTGCTCCTTGTGCCCGCGGGATCTTGGCGGTGTAAATTTTGCCTCTGCTTCATTCCGCTCGCTCGTAAACCCGCACAAAATCGACGTCCATCGACGTGCCGTCAATCGCATCCGTAACCGGGCCGGCCCATTTGATGACAGCCAGACTGAGCCACACCGGTGCCGGCGCAAAACAAGTTGTGTTAGGTTCTCTGCGGATCTCCTGCCCGTCGAAATACCAGACCAGCTCTTTCTCGCTCCACGCCAGACCGTAGAGGTGATACTCATCGGCCAGACTTTTCCCCTCCATTTTCAGCGTCTTGGACTTGGCCCAGTGCTTTCCGGACCAGTTGTGGATATTCATGTTGATCGCAGCGGGAAAATGGCCTTCGTTAATGTCGATCTCGAACTTGCCGTCTTTTTTGTCAGGCCCAACGCCTTCGCGAGTCATGAGCCAGAACGAATTGTTCGTGCCGCTCGCCTTGGCGTAGCGGTAACGGCACTCGAAGTAGCCATACTTGAAAAGCCGCCGAGTCCAAAGACTGGCAGCAGTCCAAGCTTGGCCCGCCCGCGCCTCCTTGCGAGCGCAGAGCCGGAGAACACCGTTGCTGACCGAAGCGTTATCGCGCCAGCGACTGCACAGAATGTGCCCGCTAGGACCGTTTTGAAAATCCCATTGCGAATCCGTGTTGGTCAGCGCTCCGGAAAACTCGTCGTGAAAGACCAAATGCCACCGCCCGTCGGGAAGAAGAGACTTTACGTCGTCCGCTCTCCCGAGGGACCCCGCAAGCGCGATTAAAACTGCAAACACCCTCATCATCTCCGCCTCCCCACTAGACGACATCGTTTTGAGCGCAAGATAGCAAAGCAGGTGCGATGCATCAAGTGCGGGTCTTGGGCAGCCGTATTCTCGGGCTTACAAACATGACGGTCAGTCAGCGGCATCTTCCAGATAAGTGATGGCGTCGAGCTGTTCGACTGTGGTCAGCCCGCGCAACACTTTCTTCATCGCATCATAACGCATGGTAAAGAATCCCGCGCGGCGGGCCGCGTCCTGGATCTCGCTGCTTGTCGCATTGTGGGCGATCAGGCTACGGACTTCCTGATTGATAACGAAAAGCTCGTGAACGGCGACACGACCATAATAACCGGTATGGCCGCAACGCTCGCATCCCTCACCTTTCCATAATAAAATCTCCTCGCCTTCGCAGTTCGTGAAGTGCTCTGCGACCATCTCCTTTGGCGCTGGGTAGGACACGCGACATGCCGAACAAATCTGCCGCACGAGGCGCTGCGCCATCACGGCGATAAGGGAGGGTGCCACCAGAAACGGCTCCACACCAATATCAAGTAACCGCGTCACGGACTGGAGAGCGCTATTCGTATGCAGCGTAGATAACACGAGATGACCTGTTAAAGCCGCTTGGGCAGCGATTCTTCCAGACTCCGCATCGCGGATCTCTCCTACCAGAATAACATCGGGATCCTGTCTTAGAAAAGAACGCAAGGCATCATTGAAACCCAGTCCTATTGCTGTGTTCACCTGCACCTGCGTAATCCCTTCGAGCCGGTACTCGACCGGATCTTCAACCGTCAGGATGTTCACGTCGGGCAAATTGATTTGTTTGAGTAGCGCATAGAGCGTGGTCGTCTTGCCCGAACCTGTTGGCCCTGTCACCAAAAACATGCCGTTCGGCGTATGGCTGACCCGCTGAAGATCCTGATAAACCGAAGAGGAAAAATGCAGTTGGTCCAAGTCAGGAATATTGCGGCGTTTGTTCCGTCCCAGCAGCCGCAACACGATTTTTTCGCCGGCTACAGACGGAACCGATGAGAAACGCAAGTCCAGCGTGTGCTCGCGAAGCGCAAGTCCGATTCGCCCGTCCTGCGGAAGCCGGTGTTCGGCGATGTCCAAATCCGCCATGATCTTCAACCGGCTGACGATAGGACCTAGCGCGGCCTGGTCGAGCAGGAAACGATCCTGCAATGCGCCGTCAATCCGGAAGCGGATACGCGCTTCGGTCTCACCCGGTTCAATGTGGATATCGCTCGCACGCTCCGAGAGCGCCAAAAGAATCAGCCCGCGAACGAACTTGATCATGAGCTCGCTGCCAGC
>CAYSXF010000416.1:0-4799 GCA_964434815.1 uncultured Lentisphaeraceae bacterium | reverse complement strand
CCGGGCAAGCGGGGACGCTTGCCCCTACCTGATAAAGTCCAACTCCTTTTCGACAGTGGTATCATTCAGGGTTCAGGAAGTCTCAATAAATGGGAGGCAAAGATGAGGCAGAGGGCCATATGGGTTTTCGTGTGGACGTTGGGTTTGATCGGGGCGGGGGCTGCGAAGGGGCAGGAGCCTGCCGCGACGTTTCCTGATCTGACGCCGTTTATCCTGACACCAGCGCCTGCACCCGCGCCGCGCTTCGACGGCGCGAAGGTCTTCGGCGTGCGGCCGGGTAGCCCGATTCAGTATACGGTTGCCGTGGCGGGGGATCGTCCCATGGCGCTGTTCGCGTCAGGTCTGCCGCTTGGTGTCGCGTTCAATGCTCAGAAAGGGCTGATTACGGGGGTAGTGACGGCACCGGGGAGGTACGCGGTTACGCTGCGCGCGGAGAACGTGGCTGGCAAGGCCGAGCGCGTTCTCACGCTCGTCGTGGGCGACACGTTCGCGCTGACGCCGCCCATGGGGTGCAACACGTGGGGCGGTCTCGGACCGTTTGTGAGCGAAAAGGGCGTGCGTGCCTCTGCCGAGGCGATGGTGAGCAAGGGCCTCATTCGGCACGGCTTCTGTTACGTCAACATCGATGACGGCTGGCAGGGAAAACGCGGCGGGGCGTACAACGGGATACAGCCGAACGAAAAATTCGGAGACATGAAAAAACTGTGCGACGACCTCCATGCTATGGGGCTCAGGGTCGGCAACTACTCGACGCCGTGGCGGACCAGCTACGCGGGCTTCGTGGGCGGTTCAAGCGACAGCGCGGATGGGACGTGGGCGAAACTGCCGCCAGGCCCCAAAAAGGGGTGGACGCACGGTGCGTTTCGGTTTGAAGCCAACGACGCCCGGCAGGCGGCGGAGTGGGGCATCGACTACTTCAAGTACGACTGGGGCATCGACAGTGTGGAACTCGCCAAGGCCATGGGCGACGCGCTGCGTGCGCAGCCGCGCGACATCGTGCTGGAACTCTCCAACACGGCACCGTTCAAAGACGCAGAGGCGTATACCGGCGTCGGCACGATGACGCGCACGGACGGCGACCTGGTGGACGTGTGGTCGAAGACGCAGCTCGACGCGGACAAGCAGAAGTGGGCGCTGGGCATCCGCGACTTGTGGATTGCGCATAAGAAGTGGGAGAGGTTCAATCGCCCCGGCCACTGGAATATGCCCTGCCCTCTGCGCGTGGGACTGCTGGGCGGCTGGGACAACAAGCCGCTGCGGCCGAGCCGACTGACGGTGGACGAGCAGTTCGCCCACATCAGCCTCTGGTGTTTGTGGTCCGCTCCGATCATCATCGGCGCTCCGATCGACAAGCTCGACGCCTTCACGCTGAGCCTGCTGACGAACGACGAGGTGCTCGACATCGACCAGGATTCACTTGGCATTCAGGCGCGTGACATTGAGGTAACAGGCGGCGAAGTTCTCATCAAGAAACTGGAGGATGGCACGGTGGCGGTCGGATTTTTCAATCCTGGGGAGCAGCCGTCGACGGTTTCAGTCACTTGGGCCGATTTGGGACTGAATGGCAAACAGCGCGTGCGCGACCTGTGGCGGCAGAAGGATCTCGGCGTGTTTGAAGGGAGCTTTTCCGCAGCCGATGTGCCCCGTCACGGCGTGGTGCTGGTGAAGCTGTCGACTCAACATTGAACACTAGAGCAGTTTAACTTGAATTGTGGCCACTATTTTCACTGCATGACGCAATAAGTTTTTGACAGGATGAACAGGATTTTCAGGATTTACCCTAGCAATAACATCCTGTTTAATCCTGCAATCCTGTCTCAAAATTGTTTTCCCCCTTTTAAGTTTCGTAACCATGATGGCTACACTATTTCTCAAACTGCTCTAAGGGACAAAGAATGGCGCTAAGATCTGCATGCGGCTCGGCTCAGCCTCGCCCTCCAACCTGCGGATTAGTATTGATAATGGAGGGCGAAGCTGTGCTTAGCCGCATGCAAAACGGCTCGAATACGCTTATCTTAGCGCCATTTGGGACAGGCAATACCACTGCCGAAAAGGATATGGCCTAAACTCATGGTTCGCGCAGAGGACGCCAATACCTCTGCGCGAAACGGATTAAAGTCTAATTATTTTTCGTTCGTGGTATAAGCTGGGTGCCCAAGGTTTGGCTTGGATTGGAAGTGAAACGGGATATAATGGGCGCATCAAAGGGGGATGTTACTATGGGACGTAGTCTTTACCTGCTGTCCGTTTGTGTGTGCGTGGGGAATCTGATGGGAGCTGAGGTCGGCGGGCCGGTGCGGCCACTGGCGAATGACTACGTGGTCGTATGCGAGTCTCCGTCGCCCGCGAACGTTTTCTGCTACACGCCGGGGCTGGCGCGGCTCGACAGCGGGCGGCTCGTTGCCACCATGGATTTCGGCGGGTCGGGCTGGAAAAAAAATGGTTCGCCGCGCGGACGTATTTTCACTTCGGACGATCACGGACACACCTGGACGAACCGCGCGGCCTTTCCGTTCGAGCATGCGCGACCCTTCGCGGCGGGCAAGTCGCTGTACGTGCTGGGCCAGGCGGGAGACTTGATGGTGGTCCGCTCCGATGACGACGGCGCGACGTGGGGCGCTCCTGTCAAGCTGACAGAGAAGCAGCACTGGCATCAGTCAGCCTGCAACGTTTGGTACGCCAACGGCTGCGTCTATCTCGTGATGGAGCGCCGCGTGGCCGAGAAGATCAAGTCCTGGCCCGTGGGCGAACTCGCGCCGGTCCTGATGCGCTGCAAGCTGGACGCCGACCTAACCCGCCGGGAGAACTGGACGTTCGCCTCCGAGCTCTCGTTCCATGAGACGATCCCCAACATCGAGACTGACCCGGCGATCGACTTCTTCGGCGTTCCGTTCTATCCGGCGGCCTACCCCATCGGGTCGCTGCCTGCGCCCAGGCGCAACAGCGCGCCGATCGGCTGGCTGGAGACGAACGTGGTGCAGTTCTCTGATCCCGACCACATCTGGTTCGACCCCAAGGGCAAGACGTTCCACCTGTGGGCGCGTGCGCACACGGGCGGCACGGGCTACGCGGCAATCGCCAAAGTAGTTGAGAACGACGACGGCAGCATGACCACGATGCTTGAGAAAGTGCCGTCCGGCAAGACCGCGCTGTTCCTGCCGTGCCCCGGCGGGCAGATGCGCTTCCATGTTTTGTACGACGCGCAGACCAAGCTCTACTGGCTGCTCAGCTCGCAGGCGACCGACTCGATGACCCGCGCGGAGCGGCTGCCGGAGACGCGTTTCAATCTGCCCAACAACGAGCGGCACCGCCTGCAGCTCCACTTTTCGAAGAACATGGTGGACTGGTGTTTCGCCGGTCTCGTGGCAGAGGGGGCGACGCCGCTCGAGTCGCGCCACTACGCCTCAATGGCGATTGACGGCGACAACCTCTGCGTCCTCTCGCGCAGCGGCGACAGCTGCGCCAAATCCGCGCACGACGGCAACCTCATCACGTTCCACACCGTGAAGGATTTCCGGAAGTTGGTGTATTAGCGGGGAGGGGGAGTCATTGGTCAGTAGTCATTGGTCATTGGGAACAAGTCATTGGTCATTGGTCATTAGTCATTGGGGATAAGTCCGCATTGGTCATTGGTTAGTTCCCGTCAGAATGATGTCCGCTTTTATGTAAAGTCGCTGAAGCCCAGCAGACTAGCTACCAATGACCACTGACCAATGACCACTGACTAATGACCACTGACTAATGACCAATGACCAGTCGCTTCTTTCGGCTTTTCACGCCATGCGGATCGCGTATACTATGACATTTCAAATTTCCGGATCTGATACCACTGTCGAAAAGGATTTGGACTTAATCAGGTAGGGGCAAGCGTCCCCGCTTGCCCGGACGGGCGAGGACGCCCGTCCCTACCCTTCGAGACGCAGGTCTCTCATTTGTGCTATTCGAAAGGACGCTTCCATGTCGAAACTGACCATCAAGCCGTCCGGCGTTTGCCGGTTCGACGAAATCTCGCTGGGCGAAATCATGCTGCGGCTCGATCCGGGCGACATGCGCGTGCGGAACGCGCGTTCCTTCACGGTGTGGGAAGGCGGCGGCGAGTACAACGTGGCACGCGGCCTGCGGAAATGCTTCGGCTTGCGGACGTCGGTCGTCACGGCCTTTCCCGAGAACGACATCGGCCGGCTGGTGGAGGACTTCGTCATGCAGGGCGGGGTGGACACCTCGCTGATCCGCTGGGTGCCGTTCGACGGCACGGGCGCGGCGACGCGCGTGGGGCTCAATTTCACGGAGCGCGGCTTCGGCGTGCGCGGCGCGCTGGGCGTGAGCGACCGTGGCCACTCGGCGGCTTCGCAGATCAAGCCCGGCGACCTCGACTGGGAGCATATTTTCGGCGAGCTGGGCGTGCGCTGGTTCCACACGGGCGGCATCTATGCGGCGCTGTCGGCGACCGCTCCGCTGGTGCTTGAAGAGGCGATGGCTGCAGCGCATAAGCACGGCACCGTGATCTCGTATGACCTCAACTACCGGCCGTCGCTCTGGAAGACGATCGGCGGGCTGAAGGCGTGTCAGGAGGTGAACCGCCGTCTCGCGCAGTATGTGGATGTGATGATCGGCAACGAGGAAGACTTCACGGCGTGCCTGGGGCTCGAGGTCGAGGGCGTGGACGAGAACCTCAGTGCGCTGCCGATCGAGGGGTTCAAGCGGATGATCGAGCGCGCGGTCAAGGAGTTCCCGAATTTCAAGGTGTGCGCCACCACGCTGCGGGCGGTGAAGTCCGCGTCGGTCAACGACTGGAGCGC
>CAYSXF010000415.1:0-4816 GCA_964434815.1 uncultured Lentisphaeraceae bacterium | reverse complement strand
AGATTTCTGCCTGTCTCGTGGGCTCGGAGATGTGTATAAGAGACAGCACACACAGTTGTCCGTTCTCTATCACCGAGCCACTAACTTTCAAGCCGTTGATTGCCGTCGGCTGCCCGGTCTTTTTCAGGACATACCGCCGCCCGGAGAAGGGCGGCAGCTCACTGACAAGCACAGCCAGTTCATCGCTTGCGAGGCGCTGCGAGGGAACGGGTCTCCCTTGCATGTCAGTCACGAAGTTGCGCCCTTCGGACAACTCGCGCGGCAACCGTACAACCTCTGTTCGCAACCAGGATGCCGTGTTGTACACGTCCACCGCTTTTGCGTCCCTCTCTTCCTGCCTCTGATCTCCGACCGCCGGCTTCCGACCTCCGATCTCCGCTACCCCCTGTGCCGCCTCATTCAGGAGCTGCCGCGACTGCACGTTCGCGGCGGTCGCATACGACTGCTTGATAGTCCACTGGTCGGTGGTGAAAGGAATGCCCGGCTGGGAAATGCTGCAATGGGCGCCCCACGTGTGTTCGGAGTAGAGCAGCACATTGTCCCAAGCGCTTTCGAACTGCCGCGCAGGATAGCGCTCGGGCGCAAGCAATGCCCACAATGTTTCAGCCTGCTTCAGACGCTCCGAACTCGCGCGGTTCATCGCCGTTTCAGCGGCTGAAGAGCCGGCCCCGTCTTCCCAATAGGGCGACCAATCGCCGCTCACCCGCGGCAGCTTATCACCGTACTTCTTTTCAAACGCGCTGAACGCCTCACTCGTCGATGAGATCACGAACTGAGGCCACGCGTGCGTTGCATTCCAATCGCGCACAAAATCGCAAATTGAGGCATCTGGCACCGCGTTATCTCCGTGACCTGCCCAGCGGACGTAGGCGATATCATACGGGTAATCGTGCTTCTCAAGCCCCTCACAGAAATCCTCCACCAATTTCTGTGACATCTCGCCGTAGCGGTGCGACATGGCGTAGCCCCAAAACGGAATCCATACCAGCACCTTGCTATGCCCGTCAGGTCCGATCCACCAGAACGGCTTATTCTCCCATTGAACCAGAACGTCGCCGATCCGGTCGAAGTAATTCGGCGCCACAGAAAAGTAACGGATGCCCGCCTGCGCCATCGCCGTGACGGTGCCCCAGGTGTAGCCGGGCACGTCGCTGATCATCGCCGAATCCACGGGTACGCCCGTCCTTTCGCCAAGTCGGGTCGCGAAACGGAACAGCCGCACCAGCTCCTCCGGACGGCACAAGCCGGTCAGCTCGTTCAGATACATGCCGTTGAGCGCGACTTGCCCTGCTTTAACGGCTTTAACAAACTCGGCCCGGCGCTTTTCCGGGAGCCTTTGCAGTAACAGGTCGGCAGCCCACAGCACTTCGACGTTCCACACGAAACGCGCCCCTTTCGGATAATCCGCTGTACGCCTCGCCTCGGCCATGCCCTGCAGCAGGTTGCTGACCTGTTTCTCTTCGATGTCTGTCTGAATCGCCGTATAGCCGATATCGGTGTGCGAATGCGGCAGGATGTAGACTGTCCGCTTGCTAGCCGGCTTGATTGCAACAGACCGCGTCACGACCTTCTCGCCGCCTATCGAAAGCGAGATCTCTATTGGGCGCGGTGTGTCCGCAGCCTCAATCGTGAACGCCACTGTCTGCTTGCCGAAAGTCAGAACGACCGGCTTGGGCTCCTGACCCTCCACGCACAATACGGCATTTAAAGATCCCCCATAAGGAGAGTCGAACGTAACGTTGAACGGCTGCACGAGCGCGTCCCCTTTGCGGTCGATCACCTGAACGGTCCGGCCCTCGACACCGATGCCTGCCGGACGAGTGTCGATCACACCCGCGCCAAAAAACTCGACTCCCTTGCCGCCCACGTTCGGAGAGGTTCCCTTCACCAGCGACGTCACCTGCCAGCGGACGTAGCGGGCCGTCACCGGAGCGAAGGACGCAAACGTCACCGCTTCGGACTCATCCACATGTTTCACCTTCACGGTGGCCTTCGCCGCAGAGAAATCAGGCACGTCGCTGAACATCAGAGCGGCCTCGGCGATCGTGTCGGGATGCCTTCTCTGAATATGCCGGAATGCGGCCAGCGGCACAGCATGTCCGAAATCAAAATCGACAAACGTCTGCACGCCTTTGGCGCGCGAGGCATATTCCTCATGATACCCGTTGAGCGCTGCGGGTTTCAGCAGATTGTCGGCCTCCCAGCCTCCGCCGGGAAAAGCCTCCGCTGCTGCGATGATCTTCGGAGCCGGCAACCGCTCAAGACGCTGGTATGTAGCCGCCCCAGCCAAACGTGCCGCGCACACCAGAAACATAACCGCCAGAGCGGCCTGTAAACAAGTTCTCATGCGTCACCTCATTTTCTCCCATTATGAAACCGCTAACAGCTCTGCGGCACCGCCGTCTTTACGTAGCCGCTCAACCGGGGAAGGAAGAAAGTCCAATTCGGTTGTAAGCGCCCCTTTTCTGATCTTCAGGATGCGGCTCGATGGCGAGCACCGTAATATCACTTTTGTCGGGGCCGTATGCCCAAAATAAGCGACCGGCAGAGGGCGTATTGTTTTCAAGGTACGATTGGAACACTTTGACGCCGAATTTCCGCGTCAGCTCTTCAATTTCGTGAGTGGCGAGACTGTTGTGCCTGGGATTTTCTTGCAGGAAACCAAGCGCCTTCACCAACTTTTTGAAGAAACGCAATTCGCTCTTGTCCAACACCGACTGGCGAAATCGTGTGGAGAGCTCCTGCCAGAGAGCGTCCATCTCAGGAATACCCATTCGTATCCGATAGGACATACGGCTCCTTACGTTTTGAGGTAGTCGGACAAATCAATGGGTGCCGACGCGCGGCCTTTTTTGAGGTTGCCCACGGAGTGCCCCAGCATCTTGAGCGTTCGTTCCGACACGCAATCCGGGGGAACCAATACACGTGGCTCCAGCAGATAGCTACCGTTGGAGAGGGCCTGCACATGAAAGTACTTGGCCTTCGCGCCGCGCAAGCTGATCCGGTTCTTGGCGTCAGCCGTTGCATCATAGGCGTCAATCATTTCGGGCTTCGCGGTCTTAGCAGGACGTTGGAGTATGGCCGTTTTCATGTTCTCAGTATGGTGGGATTTCCCACCAAAGTCAAGCCCCCGCTAAGAAAGGAATTCCTGGACAGCTTTCGCCAGAGCTTCCACATTCTCCGGAGGCACGTTCGCCAGCAGCGCCTCATGGCTCGGGCTCACGATCAAATACGGTTCGAGCAGCTTTCGGACGCGCAGCACGTCCGCGCGGACGTCCTCCGGCGTGCCGTTCGTCATGAGTTCCTGAGTGTCGATTCCTCCGAGGAACGTGATCCTCCCGCCGAACCGCTTGGCCAGCGAATCCGCATCCATGTTGCTCGCCAGCGCCTGCAAGGGGTGCAGGCAGTCGACGCCCGACTCGATCAGGCGCTCGATCACGTCCGACACCGCCCCGCAGGAATGCAGGATAACCTGATGCCCGTGCCTGTGTCCCTGTTCCGTGAACTTCCTGAACCACGGCAGGATGAATTGGTCAAACTGCTGCGGCCCGCAGATCAGGCTGCACTGGGTTCCGAAATCGTTGCCGAAGAAAAACCCGTCCACCTCGCCGCCGGCAGCGGCAAAAAACTTCTCGTTCGCCTCGTAGTAGAACTCGCAGACCTTGTCTGTCGCCGCCAGCACCACCTCCGGATGCGTGTACATTTTGACGAAGTACTCTTCCATCCCGAACAGGTCGCCTAGGTTGTGGTAGAAGCACGTCCAGAACCCGCTCATGCGGTAGACGTCGCCAGCATTTCTCAAGTCGCGGACACATGAGTCGAAATGCAGGTATTCCGCTTTCGGCCAAGGGAACTGCTCGACCTCCGCCACCGTTTCGAATGCCGCCAGCGGCGGAGCCATGTGTTTCGAGCGATCCAGTCCGGCATCGAAGATCTGCCGGCCCTGCGGGTCTTGGTAAACGTCGGGGTAGAACTGCGGACAGATCCAGCGGCAGTCGTCCCCCAGTTTCACGCGCAGATCTTCCTCTGTCCGCGTGCCGAAATATCCGTGCAGGATCGGCCACAAGTCGCTGTGCGGCTTGCCCAGCCAAAAACCGCAGCGCTCAGCCTTTTCCCCCGCAATGATTCTTCTGATCAACTCACGACGTAGCATCGGTCATCCTCCCCTGTTTCAGCCAGCGCATTTTCCTTGCCCGATCCATAGTTATAATCATCAATATAACTGTTTTCGAAAGCAACAACAAATCATGCGGGTGCGAATAAAAGTTCAGTGACGGGGATATCGTGAGTCTCTTGCATATCGTGTGCGGAACGACCGGGAGCGCGGGTGCCCCCGCCCGCATCGTGAGAAGCGATGCAAGTCAGACGCACAGCCCAATGTGAAACGACTGACTGCGACCCAGCATGGAACCGCCGTTCTGGCGGGCGAGGGCGCCCGCGCTCCCATATTTTGCGCCACAGTTTCATCTGAAACGCACCCTTCTTGCAAACCTCCGTCACTGACTGATTTGGTGGTGCGATGCGTTTATTTAATTTCTTATCAGCATTAAATGTCTAATCAATATTCACAAAATGCATGTTATATAAAGAATGCAAATAATTATAAATTTGTAACCTATTAATTTGCAATGCTTTAAATCAGCCAGCTTCAACTTGGCTCGCTCATTGCATTAATAGGTTATGTGACGAACAACCGTTCAAGGAGCGAATCATGGACAAGAGTTTCAAATGGCTGAATGTGACGCAGTTCATCGGGGCGTTCATCGACAACGTGTTCAAGATGGTGACCGTGATCTATCTGTTCACGAACCTGCAC
>CAYSXF010000414.1:0-4818 GCA_964434815.1 uncultured Lentisphaeraceae bacterium | reverse complement strand
GATTTCTGCCTGTCTCGTGGGCTCGGAGATGTGTATAAGAGACAGACCTACATGATCTACTCCGCCAAGGTGCGCCCAGACGTGTTCCTGATCACGCAGAACGCCTTGGCTGACAACACCTACATGTCGACGATGCGCGACCTGTACGGCAACGCCGTCTGGATACCGACACCGGAAGACAGCGCGAAAGCGTTTCAGGTCTACGTGGATGAGGTTCAGTCGGGCAAGCGCCCGAAAAACGCCGCGCTGACCATTGAGAATGGGCGCGTGCAGGTGAGCGGCGCTCTCGGAGTGATGGAGATCAACGGCATTCTGTGCGACATGATTTTCGCCAAAAACAAAGCGCGCCATGAGTTCTACATCGAAGAGAGCTACGTGATCAACTGGATGTTCCCGTATCTGACGCCGCACGGCCTGATCATGAAAATTAACTCCAATCCGCAGGCGATCGCTCCAGCCAACGTGATTGACGACATGGCGTTTTGGGACTGGTACACGCGGCATCTGCTGCGAAGCAAAATGTTCAGGCGCGACCTGCCGGCGCAAAAGTCGTTCTCCAAGCTTCGCAGCGCCATCGCCGGTCTCTACGCTGCCCGCGGTTTGCGGACAGAGGCTGAAAAGGCGTTTCAAGAGGCTCGCATCCTCTATCCGGTGAGCCCGGAGGCAAACTTCCGGCTCATCCAAGAGGTGCTGCTCTCGCAGGCGCGCTATGCCGAGGCCATCGACATCTTGGACGAATATAACCGTCGCGACCCCAACAACGACCGCGGGTTCGGGTTCGTCGATTTCATCAAGCGCGTACGCGATACGGAAAACAAAGTGCGCGAACTGACGGCCAAAGCGCAGGCGTCCAAAACCCTTTCGCCGGACGACGCTTTTCAGTTGGCGCTGGCTTACCGCGACCTTGGACAGAACGACTCCGCCGCCACGTATCTTGAGCAGTTGGCAGGGATGCCCAACCTGCCGGTCGAAAAGCTCTTCGAGATCGGCACGCTGCTGAGCAACCTCAAGAAAACAGCGGCTGCTGCCAAGGCCATGGACGGCGTGACCGCGCGCCTGCCGTCGAACATACCGGCCGATAAACTTCTCGAGATCGTGCGCATTTACGGAGAGGCCGGACAGCCGGACAAGATGGGGCCTCCGTTGACGCACTACCTGCAAATGCAACCGAACGACTGGCAGGCTTGGCTGGATATGGCGACGCTGTGCGCCATGCGGCAGCAGCAAGCGCAGTTGCAGTACGCGCTGCAGAAAGCGCTTGAGATCGGCAAGGGCCAGGCCCTGCAGCGCATCCAGGAGAACCCCGTCTTGAAGCAGGCCGCCGCGCCCGTGCTGCAACAGCTCATGCAGCGTGCGCCGGCAGGGCTGCCGCAGATCGGGCCTACGCGAGGGCGATAAGGCATGGATAACGGCCGTGAATCGCGCGCGGGTGGGCTGTTGACGGCGTTGGTTGTGCTGGCGGCCGCACTGGTGTTGCGCCTGCCTGCGTTGAACCAGCGCCCCATGCACGGCGATGAGGCCAACCAGGCGGTGCGCGCCGGACGCCTGTTGGAGACGGGTGTCTATCACTACGATCCGACGGATCACCACGGACCCGTCCTTTACTATGCGGCGCTGCCGTTCTGCCGCGCCACGTCTAAAACGTTTGCCGAAACCACCGAGTGGAATTACCGGCTTGTGCCGGTCGCCTTCAGTTGCCTGACCCTGGTGCTGATGCTGGGGCTGGGCGTCAAACGCGGTCACGGGCTCTTTGCCAACCGCGAGGGGCTGCTGACAGCCGTGGCGCTAACGGCGGTCTCACCCGCGATGGTGTTCTACAGCCGCTTCTTCATTCAAGAGTCGATGCTGGTCACGTTTCTCACGGGCATGCTCGTGTGCGCGGTGCGGTATTCGCGGGTTTGCGGCGCACGAGGACGTTCGCCCGCGAGGTCCGGTCGCGAGGCCGTGGAGGGAGAGTGTACTCACGAGCCGCCGAGAATGGCCGCGTGGTATGCGGCGGGGTTCGGCGCATTCGCCGGATTGGCTGTTGCGACCAAGGAGACCGTCGTGCTTTCGTTCGCAGCCATCGCCGTGGCGACAGTTGCGGCTTGCGGATTCCGGAGCTTGCGCGAAGCGTGGAACACGCGGCACGCGGCGCTGGCTGTTGCGGCTGCGACCCTTGTGGCGATCCTTTTCTTCTCCTCGTTTTTCACGTATCCGAAAGGCGTTTATGATGCGCTCTTTTCGACCGTTTCAGCCTATCTGACCCGTGCGACGGCTGTTCCGGAACATCAGCACCCATGGTATTTTTATGCGAAAATTCTGTTCTGGTTCAAATATGGGCGCGGACCGGTCTGGAGCGAAGCGGGGCTTCTGATTCCGGCTTGCGTGGCGTTGGCGGCTTCCGTTTGGCCGCGTGGAAAAAACACTGCAGCGACTTCGCAGACACGCTGGGTGCGTTTTGTCGCGATCTACACGCTCGTGCTTATGGCGTTGTACAGCGCGGTTCCCTACAAAACGCCGTGGTGCGCGCTCTCGTTCCTTCACGGTTTCATTCTGTTGGCAGGCGTCGGTGTGGGCATATTGATTACGTGGGCGCGACGCCTGCAAGGGCCGCGATGCGCGATGTGCGTGTGGTCGGTGCGGCTGCTGGTTCTGCTGCTCGTGGCGCGGCACCTGTCGCAGACTTACCGCGCCTGCTATCAGTTGCCTGCGGACCCGCGCAATCCCTATGTGTATGCGCATACGGGAGCAGACGCGCTGAATATGGTGGCTGCCGTCGAAAAAGCAGCATATGCGGCACAGGGATACGGTACGCTGATCGCTGTTGCGGTGCCGACGCCGGACACGTGGCCGTTGCCGTGGTATCTTAGGAAGTACATTCAGGTGGGGTATTGGACTCGCGTGGAGGATATCCCCGTATCACTGTCGCCCGAAATCGTGATCGCGGCGGCGGATCAGGGCGATGCGGCGGACGCGCGGTTCGGACGAGGCAAACGCGCTTCCTTCTTCGGGATCAGGCCCGGCGTGTTGTTGAACGTATTTGTGCCGGTGGCTGACACCGGTGAAAAGAGAAAGTAAGACCATGTTTCAACCCGTTTCCAACAAGACAGATTTCCCGAACATGGAGCGCGATATTCTGGCGTTCTGGGCTGCGAATGACACGTTTAAAAAAAGCGTCGCGCGCAACAGAGACAAACGCGACTATGTCTTTTACGATGGGCCTCCTTTCGCCACCGGCCTGCCTCACTACGGGCATCTGCTGGCAGGCACGATCAAGGACATTGTGCCCCGCTATCAAACCATGCGCGGCCATCACGTCGAGCGCCGCTTCGGCTGGGACTGCCACGGGCTGCCGATCGAGGCGCTGGCGCAGGAAGCCCTCGGGGTGAGCGGCGCGCATGAGATCAAGCAGCTCGGCATCGACACCTTCAACGAGCAGTGCCGCTCGATGGTGCTCAAGTATGTGGGCGAATGGCGCAAGACGGTGACCCGCATGGGGCGCTGGGTCGATTTCGACAACGATTATAAGACCATGGACCCCGAGTTCATGGAGAGCATCTGGTGGGTGTTCAAGCAGTTGTGGGAGCAGGGGCGCGTCTACAAGTCCTACCGCATCATGCCTTACAGTTGGAAGCTCAGCACGCCCCTCAGCAACTTCGAGGCGGGCAGCAATTACAAGGACGTGCAGGACCCGGCGGTGACCGTGCGTGCGAAGGTGCTGTCAGGCGCGGACCCGGCGTGGGGCGACGCGCACCT
Organism: uncultured Lentisphaeraceae bacterium; assembly: GCA_964434815.1. Classification (GTDB taxonomy): domain Bacteria; phylum Verrucomicrobiota; class Kiritimatiellia; order RFP12; family UBA1067; genus CAYSXF01. The sequence goes on along the minus strand of CAYSXF010000414.1, from coordinate 1,080 downwards.
GCTGATTTGGACGACCACGCCGTGGACGCTGCCCGAGAATCTGGCGATCTGCGCGGGCCCGGAGATCGACTACGTGGTCGTGCGCGACGTCAGCGTACCGGAGCAGGTCTGCTACGTGATGGCGAAGGCGCGGCTCGCCGCGTACTACAAAAAGGCTGAGGACTATCAGATTGTCGCCGAGCTGAAAGGCAGCGCGCTTGCGGGTTGGACCTATCAGCCGATTTTCCCGTATTTTGCCGAATATGCCACGGCAGGCGCGTTCCGCGTGCTGAACGATGCGTTCGTCAGCACCGAAGACGGGACGGGGCTGGTGCATATGGCGCCGGCCTACGGCGAGGACGACTTCCGCGTATGCAAGGCGGCGGGGCTGACGGTGATCGTCGATCCGCTCGACGCCTCCTGCAATTTCACCGACACGCTGCCTGAGTACAAGGGCCGTTTCTGCAAAGATTGCGACAAGGATCTGATCAAGCGACTGAAGCTTGAAGGCAAGCTGGTGCATCAGACCACGATCGTGCACAGTTATCCCTTCTGCGACCGCACGGACACGCCGCTCGTCTACCGCGCCATCGAGGCTTGGTACGTGCGCGTGGAAGACCTGCACGACCGGCTGACGCGGAACAACGACAGCGTGCATTGGATGCCCGAATACGTGGGCGACAAACGCTTCGGCAACTGGCTCAAGGAGGCGCGCGACTGGAACATCAGCCGCAACCGCTTCTGGGGCTCCTGCATCCCTGTCTGGGTCAACGAGCGCGATGCGGAGGACACCATCTGCGTGGGTTCTGTCGCGGAGCTGGAAGGCCTTTCTGGCGTGAAAGTAACCGATCTGCATAAGCACTTCGTGGATAAGGTTGTGATTCACAAGGACGGCAAGACCTACCGCCGCACGCCGGAGGTTCTCGACTGCTGGTTCGAGTCCGGCGCCATGCCCTACGCGCAGCAGCACTACCCTTTTGAAAAAGGTGGAGTTAGGAGTGAGGAGTTAGGAGTTGGGGAGCCGCAAGCCGACTCCGAGTGTCGGCTGTCGAGTGTCTGTCTCTTATACACATCTGACGCTGCCGACGAATAGAGAGGTGT
>CAYSXF010000413.1:0-4822 GCA_964434815.1 uncultured Lentisphaeraceae bacterium | reverse complement strand
ACACCTCTCTATTCGTCGGCAGCGTCAGATGTGTATAAGAGACAGGACTTGGCGTTCTTCGAGGGGACGCCGCTGAAGGTCTGGCCGCCGGCCACGCGCGTCTCGGCGCTGACGAGGTAGCGCATGCTTTGCTCGGGCTTCATCCACGGTCCGCCTGACTGGCTCCAGCCGGGGCCGTTGAACATGCTGACGCGCACGCCGATGCGGTCGCCCTCGCGCACGGCGAAGGTCACGAGCTGCCACCATTCGGGGCTGAGGATTGGGACGGTGCCTTCGGGGATGCCGTCGCTGACGACGTGGCCGATGTAGACTTCGCCGATGCCGGCCTGCTTCATGGCTTCGATGTCGGCCGTGATCCCCTTGGCGCTGACGTTGTTGTTCAGCCAGTACCAGTACATGTAGGGCTTTGTGCTCTCAGGCGGCGCGTCGAAAAGCTGCCGCAGCGGATCAGCGCCAAGCGCGAGCGAACAGGTCAAAGCCAACAGGCATAAAGCGAGCGTCTGTCTCATCGTCGTCCCCCAGTGCGATAGGAAATAGTGTTTAGGCGGTAGGTTCATTTTGTCTGAGGCGTCAGGCGGAACTGGTCAATTTTAGAGCCGGCTTCACGCGGGCGGAGGATGAGGGTGAGCGTCCCCTGCGGCAGATCGAGCGAGGCGGAACTGCGCTTGTCCGGCAAGGAAACGTCGCACCACGTCCAACTTTTGTGCACACCGGGTGACCACGTTATTTCGGGAAGCACATCCTGACCGTCTCGGGTTCGGATTGAAAGAAAGAACGAGTCGTCATCGGGCGTGGGCGTCAGCACCCGCCCGGCGAGCGTGTAGCGCCCGGCGCGCGCAACCGCAAGCGTGTAGGTCGCGCGGCCGATGCCGCCGCTGTTCTGCCCGTCAGGCTCGGGCACCCAGAGATAGGCGCCTGCCGAGGCAGAGGCATCGTTGGTGGCCGCTTCGTAGGGCACGGTGAAACATCCCTGTTCTGCCTCCCAAACGGTCGGGCGGTCGGCCGACACAACAATGGGAACCGTCTGCTTGCACGTTTTCAAGTAAGCCTGAATGACGGGGCTGGCTTCGAGAACTTGGCGGCCGATATCCTTGCCGTCGAGACCGAGCACGGTGCGCGGCGGCGCGGGCGTGGTGACCGGGGCGCTGGCGAACGGCGCTTTGGCGGAAATGGAGAGCGGCTGGGACAGCCCCGTCACTTGGATGCGGAGGCTGTCCGGCGTGACGGCGATGCCGGCGGGTGCGAGGTTGAAGGCTTTACGGAACGCAGCGAAAGCGGCGTCCGTCTCGATGTCGCTGCCGGCGCGCAGCCAGAAAGCGACTCCGGCCTGAACACGCGACGTGTGGTTGGACGGAGCCAGCCAAGCGTGCGACACGGTCAGCCGGACAGCTCCGAAGGCGTTGTTGTCATCCACAATGCTGGCAGGGCTGGCTGTGCCGTCCTGACCGCGCGTCCACGGGATGCGGATGCCGATCACGGCAGTGCCTTGGCGGAGAAACACGGCGGCGCCTCGGGGCACGGGGTTTGTCGAGGGCTTTTTGTCGTCGAAAACGACTCGCTTCTCGTTGATCCAGAGCGAGTCGAGTTTCTTTCGAAAAAGCAGGTGCGATTCAAGCGTGCCGGTGGCGTCCTTGAAGTCTGAGTCGCGGTAGACTGCGACACCCAGCGCGTCCGCCTTGTCCTGTACGCCTGCCCACCAGGGGTCTAGGTGAAAGGCCTTGGAGTGGGTCTTGCCGTCGAACACAGTCTTTTTGCCATAGGGATCGCGACGTCCGTCGGGAATGAACGAGAGGCGCGGCCGGCGCTCCTCGCGTGTGCCGGGAAAGTCAGCCGAAAGCGTGATGTCCATGCGGCCCGTGTAGGCTTTCCACGCGGTGCCGAGGGTCACGTCGTGGCAGACATAGTGCGTGCGGCTACAAGACAGCTCCTCTCCCCAGGACTGCTCCACGAGGCGGGGGTAGTGCATGACGCAGAGCTGCCACAGGTCACGGGGTGGCTGCCAGTGCGCATAGAGAGGCGTGAACGAGGTGAACGAGAATTTCTCTTGGTTTTGAAGCCAGCCGCAGGCGGTCAGGGCCTGATCGAGTTCGCCCAAGCCGAACACATAATCGTACGTGCGGCTATGCGGGCCGGCCAGGCGCTGGGCGGGCGCGAACCAGTTGAACGCGATGTCGTGCCAGAAGAAGGTGAGCAGCGTGCGCGCGACGGCGCGGGTCTCTTCCTTCTGCGCCAGCGTTTCCAGAAGCTCCATGGATTCGACGTCGACGCCATAGTAGGTGGGGCTGACGTATTCATGGGTGCCCTCCTCGTAGAGCGTCTTAATGAAAAGGTCGAGGCGTCGCTCGCCTTCGGCGACAGCATGCGCGTCGCCCAGAGCCTCGCCGAGGAGGATCAGGTCGGACGCGTTGAGCAGCGCGATATTGGTATAGGTGGTGCGCGGCAGGTGTTTGACGAGCCCTTGAAGCCCGAGCCTGAGGAGCGCTTGGAAGCGCTCGCGTGTGGCAGGGTCGAGTTCGCCGCTGTGAAAGCGCCAGAGGAGCGCGCCGTGCTGCATGCAGAAGTCCACGGCATTGAAGTCCATGACCTCGGTGTCGCGCGAGTACCAGCGGAAATTGCCGTACGAGCGGTGGCTGGCGTCGCGGTCCTGCATTTTTTCAGCATAGGTCAGGAGTTGCGCGATGCGCGTGGCGTTGGTGTGCGCTTCGGCATAGGCCAGCATGGAGGTGAAAAGTTCGCGGCAGCCATACGGGGCTTTTGGCTTGGCGAGCTTACTGTAGCAGTCGTCCGCGCGCTTGACGAGGTCGGGCAGGATGCGGCCGCGCGAAACCGGGACCGGATCCTGTGCGAAGGCGGAGAGCGTCGTGGCGCTGAGGGTGAGGGCAATCAGTGTTAGGCGAGTGACCATGAGCGGAAGAGTACCATTTTCGGCGGCGGGCTTTCAAACAGCATCTTCGGGTGAAAAACAGAGTGAAAAACAGAGTGAAAAACAGAGCTACGCTTCTGCATGGGGTACGAAGTCGTACTTGCCATGACCACATGGAGGGCGTGTGCCGTTTGTCCGGCATGCGGACGCCAACATGGGCGGGCCGCTCATGCCACATCAGGCAAGCAGACATGCATGAAATCTTGCACCCACGCTGCTTTGCAAATAGCTCATGCGTGCGCCCGCTTGCGGCTCGGCGACTTGAAATAGCTGTTGCATTAGGCATGGAAGGGTGTAATCTACAAGTCGTCACGTTGCGTCAGCTCATGGAGATCTGAGTGCGACCGGGATAAATCAAAGGAATTATATGAAGGCATCTTGGATGACGGTAAAGCAAAACGGATGGGGACGTGTTCTTTCGCTGGCGCGGGCTGGCAGGTTTTGGTGTTTGTCTGCCCTGGTTCTTTTGGCCACCGCAGCAACCGCTGTGGCGAAACAGTCGGTTAACCACACCAGGGCGGCCGCCAGCAGCAAAGCATCCGGCAAACAAATCAAGTCTTCACGCTCGGGCACCACAACCCATCACAAGATTACGAAGAAGTCGGCCCGCCACAAGCATGGGGGAAAAGCGACTAAGAAGTCTCTGCGGCACTCAAGCCGCCGCCACCATTCCACGACCGCGGCGCCGACAGCGGGGAAGCGGAGTTCTTCGGTTTCAAAGAGCCGGAAGGTCTGATTTCCTAATTAAGCACAGATGTCTGAGTAGTGGCTGTTTATAAGATGGCCCGCCCCGTGAATCAAGGGCGGGCCTTATTGTGTGTACATCGAGGGCCGCTCGGCGAGCGCCCTGTTAATACACTCTGAGCAACGTGCCGTTGACGAAAATGAGTTTCACGGTTCCGTCGGCCAGATAGACCACGTGCCAGCGGCTGTCGGGAACGGTGACTGAACTGAAGGTGCCGGCTCTCGTTCCGGTGCAGGTGATCAGGGTGTACTGCTTGCTGCGGTTCAGTTGGGAAGGGTTCGCGATCACCAGCGACAGCGCCGACAGGCTCAGGTTGCCCCGCACGGCCAGAAGGTCGCCGCTTCCGTCCGAGGCCACATCCGCCAGCAGGGTGCCGCCGAGGGTCGCGGTCGCGGTGATCGACAGCGTGCCGACGGCGTTCGTGCCGCCGGGCGCAATCGTGCCGCTCACGGACAAGGTGCCGTTGGTCACCATGCCGCTGCCGCTCAGCCCAGCCAAAGTCTGGAAGGATCCGCCGAGATCCAGCACGGCATTCGCAGCGATATTGATGGCTGAAGCGGACGATAGGAGATTCGTGGCCGAGGACACAGCCGTGAGCGTCAGCAGACTGCCGTCGCCGGGGTCGGTCAGGGCCGCATAGTTTAGCATGTTGGTGTCATTGCGTCCGCGGGAGTCATACCCAAAACCCAAGGTCGTAGAGGTCCACCATTGCGCCGAGTTGGGCCCGACCCCGCCTGAGCCCTGACCGAAACGAGCTTCGAACGCGTGCCCGCCGGGAGTCAGCGTGTAGCTCGCAATCGTGGGAACGTTCCAGGTTCCATTGTTGAGCAACGTGTTTCCGTCGATCTTGAGCAGGACGCTGTCGTCGAAGTTCTCTGCGAAGGTCCATGTCACGTTTGTCGCGGCCCGGTTCCAGATGTACCCGCTATAGATGAAGGTGGTGTTATCGGGCCACCCCGCCGTGGTGTTGGCCATGCGCGTGGTGAGTTGCGTCAAAATATTGGTGGACGAACTGATGCTGTCCGTTATGTTGAACGCGCCAGCCACCGGGCCTTCAGACAGCCCGGGCCGAACGCCTTGAAGACGCAGGGCACCTTCTGCGATGATGCTGTCTCTTATACACATCTCCGAGCCCACGAGACAGGCAGAAATCT
>CAYSXF010000412.1:0-4827 GCA_964434815.1 uncultured Lentisphaeraceae bacterium | reverse complement strand
CTCGCGTTCGACCGGGCCCACCCCCACCTCGCAGACGATCGACCCTCCGCCGGAAAAGGCCCACCGGTAACTCCAATCGGATGTCTGATACCGTTTCCAAGCGCCCCCTTCGCACCGCGCGTTCATGAGCTGGAGATTGCCCGCCGCGTCGTATTTCGTGTAGGTCACGATCACGCGTCCCTGCGCGTCGAAACCGACCGCCTGACAGGGATTGATGAGGCCGCCTTTGACAGGCACCGGATCGACGACCACATCCGCGCCCATTTTGATCGGCAGTTCCAGCGGCTTTCCGAACGCGTTTTCCCAATGCTTCAGGTCGCGGCTGCGGATGTAGCTGATGTCGTGGCAGGTCTCGCACGCCGGCGAATTGCGCCACACCCAGGTGAGATGGTAGAACCCGTCCTTGCCGAGTACCGGGCCTAGCGGATAAGCGTTCATCTTGCCCTGACCGTCGAACAGCGGCGCGTCCATCAAACGCGACCACGTCCGCGAGGCGCTGTCGTAGCGGTTCCAGAGCTGCACGCCGTCGCCGCTGCGCCCGTCGCGATAGGTGAAGACCAGCGCACCGTCCGGCCCCTTCATAAACTTCGGGTACGTCACCCGCTTCTCGCGCTCGCCCGTCATGCGGTGCACGGGACGCATCGTCCGGATGTCGAGCGGCTTCTCGCTGCGGAAATAGACCAGCGGCACGCAATGCATGTTGCCGGTGACATGCAGGAACCCCGCTTCGTCGATCGCCATCGTAACGTAGTTGTGACTGTCCCAGACGAATTTGGACGGCAGCTCGACGAACGTCCACACATTCGTGCTCAAATCGCGCTGCGCCAGCGTCATCACGCGCTCCGCGCTGTAATACGCCAGAAACTGCCGGTTGCTGTGCGTCAGCATCGCGAACCCCGCCGGACATCCCGACCAGACCGGCGACACGTCGAGGCGTTCCACCAGCTCCAACCCCATTCCAGAGCCGGTAACAGCCAGAAGACAGGCCGCAACGAAGCTACGCAAACGCCATCCCCTCATTCGCCACCCCCAATCGCATTGATAAAAAAAAACGCGCACGATCCGCATGCGTCACTTCAGATACGACCAGCCCTCACGAATCACGGGGGCCGCCAATACATTCGCAATGTCATTTTTGGTGAAACGACCCCTATGGCTGTTCCACTCCAAGCGCCCCGGCACCTGCTGCGCCACGCAGCCGACCAAGACGCTCTCCATCAGAGGCGCGACCGTGCGCGCGTCCGAGTAGGGTCGCCCCCCGCTCCGGATCGCATCCAGAAACTCCTGCTGCTGCCCCTTCACACGCGGCAACGTCACAGGCCGCGCCCCGTACGCCGCGTGTTTCTCCGCGTCCACAACCCGGGCCTCGCCCTGTAGCGCAAGGTAGTTGCTCTTTCCTAGATCGTCGGTGGTCAGCCAAACTCCCTTTTCGCCGATCAGAAGACACCCCGTGTCAGGCACGCGCCCCAATGCGGACACCACCTGCGGCATGATTTCAGCCGGAGGTTTCAGGCCGCCGTCATACCAGAACAAATCCACAGGCGGACGCTTGGCGCGGGCGGCAAATTCGAACTTCACCCTGCTAGACTTGCAATAGGTTTCAGCGAATCGCTCGGAGCTGTCCACCGCCTCCGCCGCGACCGCCGCTTCCAGACCCAGCGCGCGGAAGGGCAGGTTCAGCAGGTGCCCGCCGCCGTCCCCCAGCGCGCCCGTGCCGAAGTCGCGCCAGCCGCGCCAGTTGAAACGGTGATACACCTTGTCCTTGTAAGGCCGCACCGGCGCCACGCCCAGCCACAGATCCCAGTCCAGCGTGGCGGGCACAGGATCGCTGCCCTCGGGGCGATTGACCCCCTGCTGCCACACCGGACGCTGCGTCCACACATGCGCTTCGGCCACCGCGCCGATCAACCCCGAGCCGACCACCTCTACGGCGCGGCGGAACTCGTCCAGCGCGCTCCCCTGATTGCCCATCTGCGTGACAACACCGCTGGCGCGGGCTCGCGCCTGAATCTCGCGCAGCTCGCGGAGCGTGCGCACAAGCGGCGTTTCGATGTAGACGTGGCAGCCCTTGTCCATCGCCCACGCGGCCTGCACGCCGTGCATGTGGTCCGGCGTCGAAATGAACACGGCGTCGAGCCCCTTTTCAGCCTCAAACATCACGCGGAAATCCTTGTAGAGCCGCACGCCCGCGCAATGCTCGGCCACCTCGTCCCGCCCCGCGAGCAGCGCGGTCTCATCCACGTCGCAGAACGCCGCGATGTTCTCACCCGCCCGGTAAGCCGCGCCCCAGTTGGCCGCACCCCTACCGCCGACACCGATCACGCCGATGTTCAGCCTATCATGGATGCCCCGCCGCCGAGCGACAGTTACCCGCGGCCTGAAAAGGCCCATGCATCCGCCTGAAACCGCCGCGCCGCACACCGCCCCTGCGGCAGTCAGAAAATCTCTTCTCGTCTTTTTCATTCTGCCATGATCCTTCACAGCCTTCTGTCGTCAGTCGCCTTCCGCCAGTTCGCGCCGCCGCAGCACCGCGCACCCGGCTAACGCGATCACCAGCGGAACCAGCACCACGTTCCACATCACCGAAGAACCCAGCACCTCGCCGCCGATCCGCTCGCCGTGCGCCAAAGCCGCCAGCGGCTCAGCCTTCATCGCGTGTCCGGACATGTGATGCACCGCGCGCGACACCGCGATCCCGATCCTGTTCTGCCACACTTTCTCGTCCTCTTCCGAAACCACCTGCACCACGGAGTTGCCGACCACCGTCAGCGCCAGAAGAACCGTCGCCGCAAACGCCGCCACCGGCAGGGAAAAGCAGGCGCTCAGCGTCAGTCCGAACGCGGCCAGCAATGCCAACACGCTCCACTGGATCAGCGCCGCACGCGCCAGATTGGCCTCGAACGAGCCTCCCGGCGTCAGCAGCACAACGTCCTGCCGGTTGCGCAACATCAGCGCCGCCGACCGCTTCGGATCGCCAGCGTGCTGGAACGCCAACTCGAACTCCTGAAATTCGGTCTTCCCCGACCCCTGACCTCCGACCTCCGACTTCCGATCTCCGACTTCCTCGCCCACAAACGCCCGCGTATCCACTACGAACTCGATCGCGTTCTGCGTGAAATCGTCCAAGCGCACCTCTACCGGCCGTTTCGGATAAGCCAAGGACGTCAGTTGAAATACGCCCTTCACGAGCTCGCGCGTGCTGAATTCCGTATCGAACCGCACCCGGACCGTGACGGGCTCCGCGAGGCCGACCGGACGAGCCAAGCGGAACCGCCAGCGCACGGGCTCGCCAGGGTTGACGACATCGTACCGCTCACTCGCCTTCTCTTCCAAAGCCCGCAACACGGCCGCTTCGCCCAATTCCTTCGGCAGCGCGTTCTGCTTCCGCATCGACTCGTATGCCTGCAGCGCCTCCTCGCGGGGCGTCGGCAGCAGCGGATGCGTCACGCGCCGGCTCATCAGGCACTCCGACTTGGCCCAGCCGTTCTGGCGCACGCGCCAGCGCACCTGCGCATAGACGGCCGCATAGACCGCCGCCAACAGCACCGCGTTGAGAACCAGCAGGGCCAGCCACTTGCCGCCCCAGAACTCGGCCACCCGCACGGGCTTCACTGAGGAAAGCTGCATGCGCTCGCTGTCGATCTCCGCAGCGAACAGCGCGCAAGCGGCCCAGAGCGTCGCCAAGCAGAGAATGCCGAACGAAAAGCCCAGCGTATACGAGAGCAGGATAAGCAGGTCGCCCTCCGGCGTGCCATCGCCCTTGACCACGCCCGGCAAGGTCAGCACGCACGCCGCCAGCAACGCCAGCAGCGCGGCGACCACCTTCGTGCGCAGCGACGCGCGCAGCGCCAGCAGTGCGATGCCGCCCACGCGCCGCGCGCTCTCTGTCACACCCTTAACCATGCCCCGCACCGCCTGCCTGCCCGTCCCCCTGCGCCGCTTTCAGGAACGGGGCCATTTCAAACGTGCGCATACGCCCGTCTGCTGCCACCACCTGCAAGAAGAAGGCTTCCAAGCTCAGCGACGGATAGTCCTGCTGCACGGACCTTCCGACGCGTGCTTCGATCTCGCTCCGCAGCCCGGCCGCCGCTTCATCGCTGAGCCCCTCGATCAGAAAACGCACCGCATCGGGCTTGCGCAACAGGTCGCAGATCTGCCCCTCGGCGCGCAGCTCGCCCCGGTCCAGAATCGCCACCCGGTCGCACACATCCTCCACATCCGCCAGCAGATGCGACGTCATCAGAACCGTCACGCCGCCTTTCGCCAGCAGGTGCACCAAGTCCTTCACCTCGCGGCAACCGATCGGGTCCAGCCCCGACGTGGGCTCGTCCAACACGAGCAGCTCCGGCGCGTTGATGAGCGCCTGAGCCAATCCCACGCGCCGCGCCATCCCTTTCGAGAAACGCCCCACCGCACGGTTCGCCGCATGCCCAAGGTCCACCATCGCGAGCAGCTCCTCCGTGCGCTGCCGAGCCGCGGCATGCTTCAGTCCGAAAAGGCTCGCGTAATACATCAGCGTCTCGCGCGGCGTGAGGAACGGGTGCAAGTGCGACACCTCCGGCAGATACCCGATCCGCGACTTGACCCGCGTATCGCTCGGCGGCGCTCCGAAAACCCGGATCTCACCCACCGTCGGATGCAACAGCCCCAAAAGCATCTTGATCGTCGTGCTCTTGCCCGAACCGTTCGGCCCCAACAGACCGAAGACCTCGCCCTGTCGCACCGACAAGTCCACGCCTTTGACCGCTTCGACCACCGGCCGCAGCCAGAAGTCTTTGAAGGTTTTTCTCAACCCCCGCGTCTCGATGACATTCGCGTTGCTCATCA
>CAYSXF010000411.1:0-4832 GCA_964434815.1 uncultured Lentisphaeraceae bacterium | reverse complement strand
CGCGGCAATCACGCACGCGCTGCGACCAGCCTCTGCGGGAACAGTTACCGTCAGCTTTCGGGAACCGCCTGCGACAGCGCAAACACCCGCGCCTGTGATGTCCTTCACCGTGGTGGGGTCAATCCCCTCCGCCCCCCGCACAAAGGAGTAGACGCGCACAAGCCGCGTCGTGAGACACTGGTAAGGAACCGTGTTGCCCGTCATGTGGTCGGTCAGGTCAACCCCTTCGAAAGTCACGTTCGTCGAGCCAGATTGCGGCAACTCCACGGTCTTGAGAACCAGTTCTTCCTGTTGCTCATCCGGGTAGCGCTCACGAAAAGCTCGGCGGGCCAGCCTGATATCGAAATCGAATGCGATCCGAAGCCCCAGCGCATCCGCGTAGCGCACGGCCCTCCCGATCTGCTCGCAAACGGCGGGATCAGTGACCTCGCCGTTGGAAATGCGCAGACTCGTCGAGAGCAGGGTATACGGCGAATGCGCGGCTGCCGCATCCAGAAACGGCTTGAACCCGTCCGGCGCCAGCGTGCCGTCTTTCCAGAACCAAGCTCCGATGACGGGTGGCCAATCGCAGCCAGCAGGGCGCAACTTTTCTCGATCCACTTCTTGAGCCCAAGCGATCCCTGTCAGGCTGAATACAAACGCCCAAGAACAGGCGTTTCGCCAAGGCGTGCCCTTCAACAAATAACCAGTCATTTCTTGTTCCTTTTTTCGCAAGGGACGCCTACCGTTTATGGTGCGGCGGCAAGCGGTATCCCGCGCGACGCCGCTTTCGCGTTGCACGGACTCGAAAGCGGTGCCGCCCTTCGGTTGTCACCGCAAGCTGAGCCTCCAACCGCTTTTCTGCCGCCGAACTTCAACATCACTATATCGCACCCAACACCTCAGATCCATCCCGATTGCGATTGCATCCCCTAACCTGAAACGTGTAATTTATCCCGGTATGAACTTCAAACACGCGTTCGCCTGTGTTGTCCTCGCCTGGACCGCTTCCGCACAGACTACCCTCCCATGGCACCACGCAGACGCGTCGAGCCGCGCCGTCTTCCGCGTCACAGCACCGTTTGAGCTGCATGAGCCGACCGTGACGTTGCCTTTTTCCTCAGTGGCTAGCAACATTCTTTTCGTGGATGCCGCCGATCCCGTCACACCGCTGCCCGTCTTCGCGGACACCAACGGGGTCACGCTCCGGTTGTCTGGCATGCTCGCACCTGGCAAGCCCCGCCATATCATCGCGTACATGGGCGGTTCGATCACCTCCGCCAAACTGACGCAGAAACCGATTCAGGCCTGCGATTTCGCACGTGCAGTTCTCGGGCGCGCCTGGGATTTCGACGACGGCACCCAGTGCGGCATCACATCGTGGGGCAACCGTCCCAGCCACATCGGCCCCATCACCGTCAAGGACGGATGGCTCCAGGTTCCGGTCAGAGACACCGATCCCTATTTCATTTTCGGCGACATGTTCGGCCCGCCCGCCTCGACGCGCGGGCTGCACGTCGATTCAGCCATCTATCGCTATCTTGAACTGCGCGTGCGCCAGTCCTGCCCATCCGCCGAATGGGAGTTCTTCGTAACCGATCACGACGGTCGCTACAAAGCCATGACGTTCGACGTGCGCGGCACTTCGGCCCAAACCTTCCGCTTCGACCTCCGCGCCGCGTTTCCCGAGTTCTGGGACGGACGCGAGTTCCGCGCCCTGCGCATCGACACAACCAACGACAAGAAGGACGTCCTCGCCGAAGTGGATTACGTGCGTCTCTTGCCGGAAGACCCGACCGTGACCGCCGGCCCTGTGTTCTCCAAGGCAGCGGCTGCCGCACGCAACGCCATCACAGCGGTTAAGCCCTCGTTCCCCCATGCCCTAACCGCAGGAAAGCGCGGCGAGGCAAAGGTGAAAATAGATGGCGGAGCCGGTCACTCACCCTTGCTCTGGGCTTTCACATCTAACGGGCAAGGAACGACCCTCATCGAAGGCGAGGCCTCTAAGATCCCCCTCCCCGTGCTCACGCATGCCGGCGCATGTTCCTGGACGTTCGGCCTGGCTGACGACCTCGGCCAACCGCTGCTCGCGGCCTCGGGCACCTTGCAAGTCGAGCCCGCCGCTCTCGCCTCCTTCCGCGTCACTCCCGCAAAGGAATACATCGACCTCGCCACGCCCTCTGTCGCTCTCGCTGTCCAAGGCCTCGATTCCTTCGACAACCCGCTGCCCGTGAACATCAAACATCCTCAATGGGTCATCACAGGCAACGCGCAAGTTCCCGCCGACCGCATCAAGGGCGAACCCGCCACCGTCAAAGCCTCCTGCCCAAACGATAAACCAGCCTCTTATCATCTCATCCTTTGCGACGACAAAGGCCATCGCGGTGAAACAACCGTCACCACGGTCGCTTATCGCAAGAATGCAATCCGCCTCAACGCCAACGGCTATCTGGTCTCATCCGACGGTTCTCTTTATTTCCCTGCCGGCGGCCTTTACGCCAACTGGCCACACCGCGCCAACGCGGACGGCACCATCGGGCGGGCAACTGACCTCTTCCCCTGCGGCCCCGCCCCTTACAAAGCCGGCTACCCGTGGAGTCACGAAACGGAAGCCGCAGTCAACGCCTACCTAAAGCACTGCTCCGAGCACGGCATCAACTGCCAGCGCCTGATGCTGCGCAACATGGATCTCGTCGGCCGCGTAGACCCTGTTCAGCTTCAGGCCACGCTCCACCTCTTCGACCTGGCCCGCCCCTATGGCATCCGCTTCAATGTTGCGCTCTGCGAAGACTACGACAAAGCGCCCTACGTCTCGCGCGCGATTCTCGACAAAATCGTGCTGACGCACTACACGCCCGAACAGCTCACCGGCCTGCCGCCGCACCGTGCGCGCTTCCTTGTCGCGAAAGAGACGCTCGCCACCCCAGCCCTGCGCTACACCGACCCGGACGCCATCGCCTGCCAGCAGGACTACCTGCGAGAACTGATTCCGATTTTGGCCGCCCGCGAAGAGGTGCTCTGCTACGAGTTCGAGAACGAGATGGTCTTTCCGCCCATGTCCTGGTGCCGCGCCATTGCCGCCTTCATCCGCACCATCGACCCGCACACGCTGATCCTCGGCAACCCCGGCCCGCACGACTGGCCCGAGCCGCTGCGCTGGCGAGACTCCGGCTGCGACCTCTTCAGCTACCACCCCTACAACGACGGCCAAGCGCCCGCCGACCATGGCGCGATCATTTTTCTTCGCAGCAAATTCGCAGCCCAGAGCGGCTTGCCCATGTACACCGGCGAAGGCGGTCTCAACCAGAACCGCTGGGGCAAGGACGTGAAGCAACTCGGCCCCGAACTCGCCGCACGCGGCACCCGCGACCAGATCTGGATGTCGGTCTGCTGCGGCGCCAACGGCTCCCTTTACTGGACGCTGGGGCATGATCTCGAAGCGCAAGAATTCGCCAAGATCCGCCCCGCATTCGATGCGCTCGGCTTGGATTTTCGCGCCCTCAAGCGCCAGCGCCCCTCTGTCGCCATCGCTCTGTCCCCAAACCGGCGTGACTCTCGCGACGCGGCCATGGCCATGCGCCTGCTCGACTTGGGCACAGACTTCGACACGGTTTCTACAAACGAAGCCTCATGCTATGCCATCAAGATCAATCTGGACAAGCAGACGCCCGAAAGCGTGACCCTTCCCGCCACCGTTGCCCAGCCCGCAGCCGGCTGGCAACTCGCCACTCTGCTGCCTGAAAAGAGCGACCAAGCTTTGCTCTATTTTCGAAATGTGGCTGGCGGTGTCAAAGACTTCGGGGCGCCGCCCCGACCCTGTTTCCTGCGCGACGTGCAACCGGCCGAAGCATCGTTCACACTGCGTTCGCCTTGGCGCACCGTCACGGTGTTCGACCTCGACACGCGTCACGCGCGCACCGTTACGCCTGATGCGTCAGGCCGTGTGTCGCTCGGCACCACTCCGCACGACTTCCTCATCGGCCTGCATCAGTAGCCGCCGAGAGCTACTTATACCCCCGCAGCTTGGCCTCTTCAAGAATCTGCTCGGTCGTTGTGGCACCTATCCGAGTCACGCCCAATTCGCGGACACGCAACAAATCGCCGAGCGTGCGCACGCCGCCTGCCGCCTTGATCGCGACCGATGGCGGACAGTGAGCGCGCATCAGGCGCAAGTGGTGGTCCGTCGCGCCGGCGTAGGAGTAGAACCCGTTTGCCTGTTTGACAAACCCGTAGCCGCTCGACGTTTTAACGAACGCCACACCGATTCCCGAACAAATCTCGCAGAGTTTGACGATCTGCGCATCCGCCAAGTAATCGTTCTCAAAAATGACTTTCAAAATAGCGCCAGCGGCGACTACCGCAACGTTGAGCGCACGAATTTCTGAAGCGACATAGTCCCAATCTCCGCCCATCGCTTTGCCGATATTCACTACCATGTCGATCTCAGTCGCACCGTCCGCCAGCGCGGCTTCGGTCTCTTTGGTTTTAATCGCGGTCACGCTGTTCCCGTGCGGAAAGGCCACAACAGCGCAGACGCCGACATTGGAACCTTCCAGCACGCTCCGAGACATCTGAATGGCATAAGGCTTCACGCACACCGTTGCCACGTCGTATTTTTTTGCCAGCTCACAGCCCGCCACAATCTGCTCGTCCGTCATGGTCGGATGCAGCAGAGAATGGTCGATCATTTTGGCCAGTGCCTTGAGGCTTATAGTCTCTGTCATCGTTCTCCTCGCAGTCAGGGATTCGTGTCAAGTGTATCGCCGCCTGATTGAACGTGTCAAGCTTGCCCATGGATCGTGTCGGGGTGAAATCAAAAGTAGACACTTTGTAGTTGGCATAAGTGGACGGTT
>CAYSXF010000410.1:0-4835 GCA_964434815.1 uncultured Lentisphaeraceae bacterium | reverse complement strand
TCCGGGGACTGCACCCAGCATGTGTTGTGGCGGCTTCAAAACGGAGAGCTGGACCCTGTTCAACCAAAGGTGCTCGTCCTGCTCATCGGCACCAACAACATCACCGATGGCGATTCGCCGGAGGATGTCGCGCAGGCTGTCCGCGCCATCATCCAGGAAATTCGGCATCGTTCCCCCGGCACGCGCATTCTTCTGCTGGGCGTCCTGCCCCGGCGCGAACTCGCAAGCCATCGCGACCGCGAGACCATCCGCGCGATCAATAGTCTCATCTCTCGTTTGCGCGACGGCGACCATGTCACCTATCTCGATTTCGGCGACAAACTGCTTCAGCCAGATGGCGGTCTTACGAAGGAAGTGACGAAGGATTTCTGCCATCTGACCGCCAAGGGTTATGAGATATTTGCCGAGGCGATTCAGCCCGTCGTTGAGTCACTCCTTCGCACGACTCGGTGAAGCGCATCGAGTCCATCTTCAACAACCAGTGGACATCGGCACTTGATTTGTCGATGTCTCCGCCGAAGACGAACAACCATGAAGAAGGCCATCCACCTTTCCACCGTCTTAGGGTAAAAGATTAGGGATATCGATTAAGGGCAAGGCATCCCTCATCTTTTACCCTTATCTTTTCCCTTAATCTGTCACTTTTCTGACACATACACCTACGAAGCAAGATATTGACCACTCCTGTCATGCTGTGCCCGGGGCCGGGGTCAAACCCGGCCCCGGGTTTTATGGGCATGAGTTGCGAAAAAGACAATCTATTTTGCATAAAGTGCAATTGTCGAGTCTGCTAGGTTTGAGTAGGATAACTGGCAATAAAGGGATATGTGCCAGATGGGCAGACGATCAAGCGAAGAGTTTTGATCGTGCAAGAAAGAAAGGGGAATGACGTGAACCTTCGATTGACTTATGTGGCAGCTCTGTTGGGTGTGGCCGTCGTGACGCAACCTGTAGCGGGAGACGTGCCGAGTCTGGGCGATAAAGCCATCTTGGTTGCCAACCGGGTTACGGCCAAGGCCTATGCGTTTGACCTGAAGCAGGTGCAGCTTCTGAACGGCCCGTTCAAACAGGCTCAGGAACTCGATCGTGATAACATGCTCAAGGTCAGCATGGATTCCCTTTACTACCCGTTCCGCAGGGAGGCGCATCTCCCTTCGCCTGTCAAAGGCAGCGATGGGCTGGGATGGTCGGTGACCGGCCACATGCTGGGGCACTATCTTTCGGCTGCGGCGATGCTGTGGCGCAACACCGGAGATGAGGAGATTAAGCGGCGGGCAGATGCGGCTGTAGCCGTGTTGGCCGAGTGCCAGGCCGCGCATGGCAACGGTTATATCGGCGGGTTCCCCGAGAAGTCGATCCTGGAATTGGAAGGGCTAGTCAAAGACCCCGCGGTGCGCGCCAACGTTCCGTGGTACTGTCTGCATAAGGTCTATGCCGGGCTTCTCGACATGTATGTCCTGGCCGGAAACAGGCAGGCGCTGGACGTTCTGGAAAAGGCGGCCGGGTGGATTGATAAGAACCTCAGCCAGTTGAATGATCAGCAGATGGAAGCCATGTTGAAGACCGAGCACGGGGGCATGAAGGATCTTCTGTTAAACCTCTACGCGGCGACCGGGAAGGAAACCTACCTGAAGCTGGCGGAGCGCTTCACCCATCATGCGGTTACGGATCCGTTCCTTCAGGGTAACGACCCTCTGAACGGACTGCACGCTAACACGCAGTTCCCGAAGTTCATCGGACTGGCCCGGCAGTATGAGTTGACCGGGGATGCGTCTTTGAACAAGGTCGCGTCGGCTTTCTGGGACAGCGTCGTTAACGACCGCTCCTACGTGACGGGCGGCAACAGCATCGGAGAGCATTTCAGCCCCAAGGGGCGTCTCTCTGAGTTCGTCGGCCAGAACACCTCAGAGAGCTGCAACGAGTACAACATGCTGAAGCTGACGCGACACCTGTTCTGCAACGACCCCCAGCCGAAGTTCGCCGACTACTACGAGAGAACCCTGCTGAACCATATCCTTTCGGCCCGGCACCCCGAGGACGGGGGCCAGCTCTATTTCCAGCAACTGGAGTCGGGCCGCTCCAAGGGAGGCTGGGCCATGTTCGCGAATGGCGGGAACAGTTGTTGTTGTGGGACGGGGCTGGAAAGTGCGGCCAAGTTCGCCGACAGCATCTATTTTCATGACGGCGGTGACGGGCTATTTGTGAATCTTTTTATCCCGTCTGTGCTGGACTGGAAGAGCAAGGGCGTGACCGTCCGCCAGGAAACACGGTATCCGGAAGAGGGGAGGGCGCAGCTTATCTTCGCCTGCCAGCAGCCCCAGGCATTGACGATCCGTGTCCGGCGGCCCTGGTGGGCGACCTCGGGCTTTCAGATTCTGGTGAACGGCCAGCGGCAGGACATCGCCAGCGCTCCAGGGAACTATGTGACTGTGCAGCGGAATTGGAAAGGCGGCGACAAGCTTGAGGTGGTCATGCCGATGACCTTCCGCATGGAAGGGTTCGCTGATAATCCGGAACGCGTGGCCTTGATGTATGGCCCGCTCGTGATGGCGGCGGTGACCAAACCGGACAACCGCTATTCCGTTATCAACTCGGACAGCCCGCACCTGCTCGACAGCCTGAAGCCCGTGGAAGGGCGTCCGCTGGAGTTCACCGCGCCTGCCGACGTGTTCCGCACGTCCGCGACGGACGCGGCAGGCAAAGTGATTTCGTTCAAGCCGCTGTTGAACATGGTGCGCGAGCCGTATGCCGTCTATTGGAGGCTGCTTTCAGAGGCTGAGCGGAAGGCGGAAGAGGGCAGCGGGCCAGCGAGCATCAAGGTGGAGGTGGACAAGCCGGGGCACAAGGTCAGCCCGCTGCTCTACGGCATCTTCTTCGAGGAGATCAACCGCGCGGGAGACGGCGGCATCTACGCCGAGATGCTGCAGAACCGGTCGTTCGAGGATGCGACGGTGCCGATCGGCTGGTCGGTCGTCAAGGGCGACGGCAAGATGGCGCTCGACAAGTCGCAGCCGCTCAACGCGAACAATCCCACCAGCCTTCGACTCGACGGCCGCGTCAGCGTGGCCAACAGCGGCTTCAAGGGCGCGCCCTATCAGCGCGGCGAAGATCCGTCGAAATGGCTGCCGGCCTTTGAAAAAGGCGTGCAGGACATGCCGAACGCGGTCGCGGTGAAGCAAGGCCAATCGTATCAGCTCTCGCTCTACGCCCGCGGGCAAGGGCCGCTGACGGTTGCCTTGGAGAAACAGGATGGCACGGCCCTCGCAACACGCGAAATCGCCGGCGTCGGCGCGGAGTGGAAAAAATTCGATGTGACGCTGACGCCGGGCGCGACGGAGCCGAACGCCCGGCTCGTCGTCGCGTCTGCGAACACCGTGTGGCTCGACATGGTGTCGCTGATGCCTCAGGGCCAGCTCTTCCGGCCCGACCTGCTGAAGCTGCTCGCCGACATGAAGCCCGCGTTCGTGCGGTTCCCCGGCGGCTGCTGGGTGGAAGGCGAGACGATGAGCTTCGCCTACCGTTGGAAGAAGACCATCGGCGACGTCGCCGAGCGCCCCGGGCTCTGGTGCCGGTGGGGCTACTACTCCAACGACGGACTCGGGTTCCACGAGTACCTGCTGCTGTGCGAGGCGCTCAAGGCCGAGCCGCTGTTCGTCATCAACTGCGGGATGTCGCACAAGGAGCACGTCCCGCTCGACAAGATGGACGAGTTCGTACAGGACGCGCTCGACGCCATCGAGTACTGCAACGGCCCGGCAGACTCGAAGTGGGGCGCGCTCCGCGCCAAGGCCGGCCACCCGGCGCCGTTCAACTTGAAGTACATGGAGATCGGCAATGAGAACGGCGGCGAGGCCTATCAGGACCGCTACCCGCTGTTCCACGACGCGATCAAGAAGCGCTACCCCGATATGCACCTGATCCTCGACTACGTCCCGTGCAAGACGCGCCCGTCGGAGATCGTGGATGAGCACTACTACAACACGCCGGAGTTCTTCCTGCGCAACGCGGGCAAGTACGACACGTACGACCGCGCCGCGCACAAGGTCTACGTCGGCGAGTACGCCGTCACGCGCGGCTCGGGCCGCGGCAACCTCAAGGGCGCACTTGGCGAAGCCGCGTTCATGACCGGCATGGAGCGCAACGGCGACGTGGTCGTGATGTGTTCGTACGCGCCGTTGTTCGAGCACGTCGGCTGGAAACGCTGGAACCCGAACGCTATCCTCTTTGACGCTGCTCGCAGCTACGCCACGCCGTCGTGGCATATCCAGACGATGTTCGGCCAGAACCGCGCCGATGTCATCCTGCCAACCGCTGTTAATGCGCCGACCATGGAATCCACCGAATCGCGCGGCGGCCTGATCGGTGTCGGCACTTGGAATACGCAGGCCGAATACAAAGACATCAAAGTCACGCAAGGCGACAAGGTGCTCTTCGAGGGTAAGCAAGGCTGGAAGTTTGTCCGTGGCGATTGGAAATGGGACGGCGATGTCCTCCGCCAGTCCGGCCAGGGCCAGGACCTGCGCGCCTACGCCGGCAAGAAAGACTGGAAAGACTACACGCTGACGCTCAAGGCTCGCAAGCTCGGCGGCGCCGAAGGCTTCCTCGTCACCTTTGCCGCGCCTGATGAAAAAGGCAAATCCTGGTGGAACCTCGGCGGCTGGGGCAACCACAGCCACGGCCTTGAAGCGCCCGGCCTCGGCGCCGAGCGCGTCCCCGGCACCATCGAGACCGGCCGCTGGTACGAGATCAAGATTGAACTCAAAGGCAGCACCATTCGCTGCTATCTCGACAGATCGGAAGAGCACACGTCTGAACTCCAGTCACCTGAAGCTATC
>CAYSXF010000409.1:0-4836 GCA_964434815.1 uncultured Lentisphaeraceae bacterium | reverse complement strand
CCACGCCCGTCAGCGTGTTGAACTGCTCTAGCCGCACCGTGCCGCTGCCCTCCAGCAACGCCGTGGCAGGCCCTGCCCACATCTGCGAGTTGTAGAACCGCGCCAGCCCCCGGTCGCCCGGCAGCGTCACAACCGTGGCCTTCGCCAACTCGCCGAGCGACGTGAGCTGCGTCAGCGCCAAGTCCACCTCGGACCCGCTTTTCGTCTCGAACACGATCGACCGGCTGCCCGCGTCCGTGCCGTGCATCAGCACCTGCGCATGCATCTTGCCCTGAAATTTTAAGCCGTCGTACGCCGCATAAAGAAAGGTGCCGCGCATCTGCTCGTCGCGGCAGCCGCTGAACACCAGCCCCTCCAAAAACTCGCGCTGAAACGCGATGATATGCCCGCCTAAGTCGCCCGGCTTGTCGCCGTTCACGCGCGGCAGCCGCGCCGGCAACCGCGCAGCGTAGTGCGGGTTGAACTGCACGTCCTCAACCCAGCCCTTGTCTTTGCAGTTCCCCACGAAGAGCCCGCGACGGTACATCGACCCGGCCAAATAGGAGATACGGTGCCCATCGCTCCGGTTCGTCGCGAAGTCCACGGCTTGCCACGCGTTGCCGATGGTCACGTCGGTGAGCCAGCACCGCGCGCCCAGCGAGCGCACGGTCCACGGATACGGCACTGGAACCGTCAGCGGTTGCTCGGGATACCAGAAGGTCAGCCCGCGCAAACCCGCCTCCGGCTTCAGGCTCACGAAAGGCGTCCCGTCTTCTTTGCCCTGATTCTGATAGACCATCAGCACGGAGCCCGCCGAAACCGTGTGGTGCGGCACATCGAAGCAGCCGCGCAGCTCCACGCCCGCCGGCACCGTGATGTCGCTATGGAACTTGTAAAGCCCCGCAGGCACATAGACCGTGCCGCCGCCTTGATTCGCGCCAGCCCGATCCAGCGCGGCTTGAAAGGCCGCCGCATTGTCCCCGTTCGTCTCAGACGCGCCGAAATCGGTTACCACGAACAGCGCGTCCGCTTTGGGTCTCGGGAAAACGAGCGGCTCTGGCGCAACAGCAGTTGCTTTCTGCGCACGCGGATTCCGCGCACTCACCATCACGTCGCCGTTTGCAGACGCGTTGACGATCTTCGCCGGTTTCTCATCGAAGCCCAGCAGCCTCGCACGCGTAACCTCTGAGCCGATCTTCACTTCTCCCAAGGATGAGTCCTGCACCAGTAACTGTCCGCGCACCGCATCAACCGCGCTCTTCGTCAGGTCGCAGGCCTGAAATGTCGCCACGCCCGCTCCTTGCTGAGCCACAATCCCGTTGAAACGGCAGGTGTGGAACTGAACCACCGCATCGAAGCTCTCCGCGCCAAGGAACGCCTGCTCCGCGCCGGCGAACGCGCAGCAGTAAGCCGAAAAGCCCACCTGGTTCAGCGCAGCAACCTCCAGCGCACACCCGCAACCGCTCAGATCCGATTCGGCCATGACCGCGTTGGTCGTGCCGCGCACGCCCTTGCGGAAGACCAAACCGCGCCGGTACCCATCGACTTTCAAACGCCAGAAGTACTCCCAGTCGCTGCGTCCGATGTCTACCGCCACGGTGTCGTGAGCCAGCAGATAGGCGCGCACCGCCATGACATCCGGCGCACCAAGCAGACCGCTCGCGCTCCAGACCTGCGGAGAGACCGCGATTTCAGAGAGACGCCCGATGTCCGTCGTGCTGTCGATGGAAATGCCTGTTTTGAGAGCGCAGATGCGCAGGTTGCGTAAAGTGTGCAGTTCGTTGCCGTCCGGGCCGATACAGATCGCTTTCCAGGAGTTGACGAACGTGCAGTCCGTAACCGTCTGGTTGTCGTTGGCGGGCATCGCCGCGTTCTTGACCGTCCACGGATATGGGATAGGATCGGGCAGCCGCTGTTCGGGATACAAAAAGGTCAAACCAATAAGTCCGCTGCCGCGTTCGACGGAAAATGTCGCGGGCGCGTCCTCATTGCCTTTGTCCGCCGCGATCCGCAACAGCGTGCTATGCGCAAGGTCGGTCGGCGAATAATCGCCCCGCAGTGTCACACCCTCACTTACGGTAACACGCGATGCGATGGTATAAGCACCTGCCGGCAAGAAGACCGTGCCGCCGCCCGCCTTCGACACCTGATCGATCACAGCCTGCAAGGCGGGCGCAGCGTCCGCTTCTGTTTGGGCGAGCGGTGCGAAAACCGCCTCGGCGATGACGATCTCGCGCGAGTAAATGTTCTTCAGCGTCATAACCTGCGGCGCGGCCCAAACGGAAGCGGCCCAAAGCAGAAGTAACAGATAACAAATTCTCACAGCCTTCACCTTTCACGTAGGCGCTACCTGAGAGCGGGGAACTCCGGTTCCAGCCTTCGTGCATTTCCGCAAACCCGACGGTTTAATGCCGTTTGACGAGGCGGTCATACTCTGCATGAGAGCCGATCCAAAACCAGAGGTTACTCTGTTCATCGCCCACAGCATCTACCCCCAAAGCACGGTAATGGATACCAGCCCGCACTGACCACAATTCACCGATCCTCTTGAAGTGCAACGAGGGATGGTTGGAGTTATCTTTCAGCAGGGCAAAACAGCGATCAGCCGATTCACGGATGTGCGGAGGCAAACGATGATACAGCTCCCAATAACCAGGAGTGGCGAAATGCGTCAGAGTCGTTTGCATTCGCCTGCCTTATATTCAGACCGGGCCTTCTCCATGAGTGCCAACACGGGGCTCTTGGACGTCTGATCATAGGCGATTTGCCGATCCCAGCAGGCTTCTTCGTACGTGTCAAACCAAGCGGAAAAAATCATGAAATCAGCTTCTGGAAGCGCTCGAACGGCATTTTCAATCTCGCTAACGGTCGTCATAGCTATACCCCCTTCAAACGGGCACAAGGATACTGCGTGATGTATCATTTTGTCAAACGCGCAAAGCCTCCACCGCGCCCAAGAGAGGGAAACGCTTCCATCTCCTAAATCTTGGTGTTTCTTGGTGTTTTCGCAGTTTCGCTATCTCATTCTCTCACGATCTTCACGCCCTCGGGCGCCTGGATGTCGCTCTTGACGCTGCCGTCGGCTTGTTTCTCGTGCCGCACCTTGATCACGCCCAGCGGCGTCGGAAAGCTGCCCTCGGCCCACTGCAAATCGCAGAGAGAGGGTTTCACGCGCACGGTCTTGCAGCCCACATCCGCCACTTGGATGCCCAGCACGCTCTCGATGAGCCACGCCGCCGGACCGGACGACCAGCCGTGGCAAAGGCTGTGACGAAAGCCCTTGTAGCAGAACTCGCCGTAGTCGCCGTGGATGTCCTTTTTGCCTGCCACAGGAAGCTCGTCGATGCGGAAGGCGTTGTTCGTCCACGCCACGTTGAAGTCCTCCCAGAAGCTGGTCGCGCCCATGTCGAGCATGCCGCCCCAGTAATTCCGCACCGTGTCGATGCCGCCCTGAACGTTCCCCGCTTTGGCCATCGCCTCCAGCATGTAAAACCCGTAGAACGTCGAGACGCCCTGAACGCCGTCCTTGACCAACTGCTCGTTCATGGCTTTGGCGTCGCACAGGCCCGACAGCGCCAGCAGCGCCGCAGCCTGCTTGCTGCCTTCCGGCGCGGGCGTGTACTGGCGCAGCCGCGCCGCGCCCGCCTTGCACTGCGCCTCCAGCTCGGCATCGCTCAGCGCCGCGGCGAGCCGCGCGCCGTCCTCGAAGGTCATGAGCATCAGCGCGTGCATGCCCGCGTCCACGGCCTTGCGGTTGTGCTGCGTGGGCCAGTCGAGGAATCCGCTCGGCAGGGCGCAGCGGTTGTCCGCGCCGATGTGCTTGACGAGGTTCGCGAACACGGCCTTGATGTAGCCGTGGTGGGTCTTGAGGTACACGAGGTCGCCCGTGTAGCGGTACCAGTCGTGCTGGCAGCGTATCCACCAGAGCGTGTAGGAGGGCATGCCGTTCATCCACTTGTCGGCGGGCGTGGTGTGCCACATGTAGTCGAGCGACGCGGGCAGCACATCCTGTTTGCCGAACACGGCCATCAGCGACGACACCTCCGGATGCATGTCGCCCATCCACACGAGCCGGTCGCGCTTGATGCCGTCCCAGATGTAGTCCTGGCAGCAGAGGTGCACCGTGCGCGCGGCGGTCGCCCAGACCGCGTTCAGGCGCTCGTCGCTGCTCTTGAACGAGCCGAGCTGCGGCATGGGACGCATCAGCGAGACCGCGCGGAGCGACTCCAGGCTCAGCACGCCTTTCGAGACCAGATCCACGCGGACGAAACGGAAACCGGAATTGCCGGTCTCGCGCGTGCCCAGCCACGGCAGGTCGATCAAGCCGTCGCGGATGGCGTGATCGTTGCACGCGCCGCGCTCGCCTAGTTCGGCCATCGCCTCGGCCACCGATTCGCCGGTGCGCACACGCACCTTCACGTCCTTGCCGCTCGGTCCGCCCGAGGCGAGCTGCACGCCGCCGTGCAGCTCGCGCCCGAAGTCGACCAGCACCGAAGCGGGCGCGCCTTTGTTCTCCATGCGGCAGCCGGAGCCAGCCAAGAAAACGCCCTCGGGCACCTGACCGTACTTTTCCTTGAGCAGAATCTCCGCGTCAGCCACCGACGACTGCTCGCTCTTTTCAGACACCCACACCACGCGCGTGGGCATCACGAACGACCGCACGCGCGGATCCGCCTGATCCGCCGCCATCGCACATCCCACCGCCGCCATCAGACAGAAAACAGTTTTCATTTTCTTCCTTTGCGCTACTCCATCAGCCACTTAATCGCACTCTCGCGATCAAGAAAAATCTTAACTTTAAATCCGCGGTTATAGCAGGCCGTTTCCCAGAATCTGACGTTCTCGGCAGAGTCCGGA
>CAYSXF010000408.1:0-4839 GCA_964434815.1 uncultured Lentisphaeraceae bacterium | reverse complement strand
TACACCTCTCTATTCGTCGGCAGCGTCAGATGTGTATAAGAGACAGGGTTTCCGCCGGATCACACAGGAAACCCGGCGCATGACCGCACCTGGTATTCCTCGGCGATGACTCAGGTGTATGCGGAACGTTCGGGCGGTCGCGATCTGGTTCGCGACGCGTTGCTGATGTATGCGAGCGAGAAGGGGCGGGAGCGCGAACGTCAGGCAGCGATCAACTGCTACCGTGCGCTGTGTCGCGAACGTAATGCGGCGATCGAAGACGATTATTACCGTACCGGCAAGGCGACGTTTGGCCTAACCTCAGTTGTGGTGACCCATGCCACATGGATTCCGTATCCTGGCGCACAGGAGTTCCGCAAGAACGGACTGGACTGGTGGCAGGCCACGCGCGATATCGGGCAGTCCGACGAGTCGACACCCTATTCGTGTCGTACCTCGCTGGCCAAACGCTGGGGTTTTCCTTTTTGGTACAACCAATACTACTCTCCTAAGCCGGAAGCTTACGCCCGTGAGCTTTGGGCAGATGCGTTAAGCGGTGGACGGGTGAATTTCCATCCGTTGTATCCCCGCGCGAGCGGCACGATTGAGGATAGCCACCTCGAACTGATGCGGCAGCAGTTAATGATCGGTGTGGCTCGGCTGCGGATGCTCGATTTCATTACGCGTGCTCCGCTCGACTGCCCAGTCGCAGTAGTGTTCGGGCATGCCTGCGCCATGAACTGGGCCGGGCCGTCATATAACCGCGTCGGGCTGGAGGTCGCCTCCTCGCTCTGCGCGGGCGGGTATCTGGCGGATGTCATTCCCTCCAGCCTGGTCGGCGCTTCTGCCCTGCGGATTGACGCCGGGGGCTACGTTTGCCTCGGGCCGCAGCGCTATCGGGCGGTGGTGCTGTATCAGCCCGAATTCGGAGACGAGAGCGACCTGTCGTTCTTTTGCCGGGCGGCAGCAGGTAAGAGCGCGGTGTTCATGGTCGGCGATTGGACGCGCGACAGCGGGGCGCACCCGCTGGACGCGATGAAGCGCTTGAGCGACAACGTCAGAAAATTCAGCGGAGACGAGGCCTGCGCCGAAGCTGTGGCGCAGTTTCTCAAGAGCGCCGGTGTTGCATACGTTTCGGGGTGGTCCCAGCGTGTTCAGTGCTGGGGGCATCCTGGCGGTGGCACGCTCTCCGCACCACCGTCGGACGGGCACAGTGCGCTCACGGATGGGACCTACGTGCGAATCGCTGGAAGCAAAGATGCTGCGGGTGATCCGATCAGCGAGGCGTTCCAGTGGCAAGGGCACTCCGTGACGGTAGATGCGGTCGGCGTCGTTGCGATCCGGTTTTCGGAGGGCGGCAAGATCGCGGCCTTTGCGGCAGGCGGGCTAAAGAGTCTCAAAACGGACGGGTTGGAGCTCGCGCTGCCGCAGCGGGCGGATCTCGCGTTTCGCACTGATCCTGATGGCCGCACGCGCGGGGTCGTCCAGGGGTTGACCGGCCCTATTCCCGAAGCGCTACAGGCGGTCACGGCTGATTGGCAGCGTTTGTCGGTGCCTCCCCTTTTGGTTCGGTAACCGACCCGTATTTCGGCAATATTTCGGCGTTTCGACCGTAATAAATCGACTTGTCGCAATATGTAGCAGGGGAAAAGGCCAGCCGGTGATAAAAACAAAAAACCTCAAAAACATTGGCGTTTTCGAGGTTTTTCACTCTAAAAAGATGGTCGGAGCGGAGGGAGTTGAACCCTCGACCTTTTGGTTCCGAACCGAATACTAAAACCGAATAAACAAAGGATATTTGACAAAATATAGTGTCAAATACAAAAGTTTGGGCGGTTGTTTGGTAAAATCGCTTGTGTTAATTGCCTCTTTGCGCCAAAATATGACGTATCGTCATTGAAGATAAGAAAGCGAGGCGCATATGGGTCTTGAACTGAGAAAAGGCCGGGGTGGCAAACTGGTAAGACACTGGTACGGGCGCATGGCTTCGGGTGGAAAAACAAAAGTGGTTAACCTCAATGTGGCGGTACGTGGCGAGGCACCTTCGTCGTTGCTGGAAACAGGTGATGAGAAGTTCGAGGCTTCGCGGGACGAGGCGCAAAAAGAATTTGATCGGGTTCAGGCTGATGCGGGACACAAAGGCCGGGCGGCGCACCTCACGGAACGGCTGATCGAGGCCAAGACCGGGCGCAGGATCGAATATGTTCGGCTGGCCGAACTCCCGGTCAAGTGGCGCAAACTTGGGCGGGATAAAAAGCCGAGCGAGGCTTGGCTTGCGTGGTGTGATACGGTTTTCAAGCGGTTTGCTATTGCTGTTCCATGCGAATATCTGCACGAGGTCACAGCGGAACAGGTTTCTGATTATACCGAAAGTTTGCGCAAGGAGTACTCGCGCAAAACCGCCAAGGACGCCTCTCAGATGTTAAAATCGGCTTTTGCGCGTTTCTTGCCGCTCGGCACGGTGAATCCGTTCGAGTGCGGTATTTCGAAGAAGCGCGAAGTCGACGAAGGTGATACTGTGCATCGTCGGCCATTTACCGCACCTGAACTTGCGGCGATTTTTGAGGCGGCCAAACCTGATCGATTCCTGTTCCCGCTGGTTGTGACAGCTGCGTGTACAGGTATGCGGCGCGGGGATGTGTGCCGCCTGGCTTGGAAATCAGTCGATCTCGATTCAAGCATTGTCGCGGTCAAAACATCAAAGACGGGCGCGAACGTGGAGATCCCCATTTTTCAACCTTTGCGGGAGGTGCTTAAAGCTGCTCTTGTTGATCGGGAGGAGGATGAGCAATACGTTTTCCCGGAAGCGGCGCGGATGGTGGATGCGAACCCGGATGGGCTCACATGGCGGTTCAAGAAGCTGGTGGCTTCCGTGCTGCCCGATCCCGATGCTTTGAAGCATCTGCCCTCCGAAGGCGAGACAGGAGCGCAAGCCAAGCTTGCCGACGTGCTTGATGAGGTGTCCGATGCAGTGAAGGCCAGAATGGTGGGGGATCTTCGCGACCGGGTGCTTGAAACCTTGCGGCTTTATGCCACAGGGGACTCGGTTCGCGACATCGAAAAGAAAATGGGTCGGGCGCGCAGCGGAGTGTCACAAGACCTGCACAGGGCCGAAGAGTTGAGCGGAAAACAGTTCATGCCCATGAGTGTTAAAGGTGGCGGCATGAAAGGCCTTGTCGACAGAATAACGCGGGATGGAGAGAAGCCGGACGGGGCGGATATAAAGAAGCCATTGGGGCGTGCGCGGCGTGCTTCCATCTTGGACTGGCATGCGCTGAGGGTGACGTGGGTTACGCTTGCCCTTTCGGCGGGTGTGCCGATGGAGGTGGCGCGGTTGGTAACGGGGCACAAGACGGTTGAGGTTGTTCTGAAGCACTATTTCAAGCCGGGGCGCGAACACCTGCGGACAGTATTGGGTGACAAGCTGCCGGATGTGCTGACGGGCGGAAAACCAGCAGCCCTGCCAGAACACAAGGGTGACCGCGTAAAAGAGATTGCGGCACAGTTCAAAGGATTGACCAAGGCCGACCGGGCGCGGTTGGCCAAGATGCTTCAAGGGGCGTAACACAACGGGGGCGACGATATGAGTCTGGAGCCGAAGAAAAAGGATTGGAGAGCTGAGGAAAGGCGGCTCAAAGCCGTTCTCCGTCGGGAGGAGCGCGGGGAACTAGCCGAGCAAGAAAAAGCGTTCCTGACTGACATGGCGGAGCAGCGAGGTCAGTCGGTTCACGATCTCCTATGGTGCATGTGGCACATGGCTTGGAGCATTGTTGATCAAGAAAAGCGGGAAGCGGCCTTAAGCAAAGAACAGAAGAATAGTGGATGCACGAAGAAGGAGCCAAATGATCAAGGTGCCGAAAGCGTCTTCGGCAGCATGGATGAGATAGCTGAAATGAAGAAGGCTGCGGAAAAGTGCGGTCTAACGGTTCACGAGTATCTGCTGAGCAGTCTGTTACACAAACTCGAAAGGCAGGGTCAACAGCCCGCGCTGGGCGGAGGCAAGAAACCTGCTGTAACCCCGAAAAAGCGAATGGCCGTAACCCTCAACGATGCCGCTAAAATATGTGATCGGTCACCATCAGCAATCAAGAAATGGGAACGCGGAGAAAACACCCCCGAAGGCTGGCCAGGGCGCGGAGACTCAGTGGCCTTGAAGGCGTTTGCCAATACGCGGGAAAGCAGGAAAAAAACCAAGGATGCGATAAAGAACGCGGCCCGGTTCGGCGATATGGACAAGATTTCCCGCCACGTCGCCCGATAGAGGTAATGGAAGTACTGCAATGAACCGTCCTGCTTAGCGCGGGACGGTTTTTTTGTTTTGAATGGGCACTTAACGGACACCGCGTAAACATTTATCAGCCGCAATGATAAGGGAGCATGAGCCGCAGGTGTCCACTCTCGAAAGGACACCTTGCAGGCACTTTTGGGGGATGTGTGCAAGTCGCCATATGCGACAGAAAGTGAAGCACACATGATGACAAGAGATCAGTTGATCATGAAGCTACTGTCCGCCCCGCCAGAGGAGTTGGCGCGGTGGTACGAATTCGCTGAAAACAAGTGTGAAGCGGCAGCGCCCGCGGATCGCAAGCTGCTGACGCTTGCCGCGGCCGCCAAGGTCCTAACGGTGAGCCGACAGACCGTTTTCAGAATGTGCCGCGACGGGCGGCTGCCCGTGGTGGAGACCCGCGCAGGCCGTTTCCGCGTGCCGTCGTACGCGCTGACCGACCTCCTGAAAGGGGGTGCGAAATGAGCGTGAAAGAGAACCTCATCGATAATAGCGAGATCTCGCTGGCCGGGTGTCTTCTCATAGATCCCGAACTGTCTCTTATACACATCTCCGAGCCCACGGGACAGGCCGAA
>CAYSXF010000407.1:0-4852 GCA_964434815.1 uncultured Lentisphaeraceae bacterium | reverse complement strand
CACCTCTCTATTCGTCGGCAGCGTCAGATGTGTATAAGAGACAGGCATCAGATCGACGTCTCGCCTCACATCACCTTCTGTGATTGTCCCTGCCCTTTGCGCGGCCTTCACCAAGGCGACGTAAAATTCTCGCACCGCGCTGTAAAACTGTGTCCAACTGATCCGCACGTCAGCGTCTTCTTGCATGAGCATAAAGATGCCAGTGGTAAAAAGCCGGTTGCGGCGGTCAATGACGCAGGAGTCCACGCTGAAGGTCAGGGTGCATTGCAGGCGTTCCAAGGGATCGGAAGATGGCGCAATCGCCGCCTGGACATCCTCCTGCCATTGCCGATAGTAGTGCTGGCAGGCTGCGAGGATCAGCTCCTTCTTGTTCTTGTAGTGCCAATAGAGGCTGCCCTTGGTCACGCCGGCGCGGCCGGCGATCTGGTCGAGGTTGACCTTGGCGAAGCCGTTGTCGGCAAACAGCTCGAACGCGCTCTGAGCGAGTCGCTGCGGCATGTGCGGAGCCGATGCGCGGGATAACGCAGTCTTCATGATGGCCATACTATACCGTACAGTATGGTTTTCCGGCAAGCGACAATTCGTCCTTGGTACGTGGGCACTTGACTCCTACTAAAGGAGCTATGCAGTTCTGGTTAAAGCTACGGATTGCGCGAATGAGAATTGTTACAGATGTTCGCACAGCCAAAGAATACAAGAACCCTTTCCGCGCTATCCGCGAAATCCGTAGCCTCTCATTGTTTCCCTCTGCGGTTTCGGATAGAACGGAGCGTAGGCCTCAAGTGCCCACGCATCTCGTCCTTTTTGGTGTTGCGTTTCGGTGGCGGACGGGATACCTTTTTAACCATGAGAAATGTCTGCATCGTTGTCTTGTGGTTCGCTTCGTTGACGGCCTGCTTCGGAGGCTGGCTGACGGATGCCGCAAAAGCCCTTCAGACGGCCACCAATGTCGCCTCCGAGGCGGCCGCGATCAGCGGCGCTCCCTCTTCCCTGTCCGCGCTTTCGGCGGATCAGGCTGTGCAGGCTTTGAAGGAAGCGCTCGCCAAAGGGGTGCAAAGCGCCGTGAGCAACCTTGGCCACGAAGGCGGGTTTCTGACCAACCTGAACGTGAAAATCCCGCTGCCCGAGAAACTTCAGACAGTGGAAGCCGCGCTGCGCCTGGCCGGCAAAGGCCAGCTCGCCGATGATTTCATCGCGACCATGAACCACGCGGCCGAGCAGGCGGTGCCTGTTGCAGCCGGCGTTTTCAGCGACACCGTCAAGCAGATGTCGATTGCGGATGCGAAAGCCATTCTGGCGGGTCCGACCGACGCCGCGACTCAGTATTTCCGCAAGGCCACGCAGGCCCACCTGTATGACGGCTTCCTGCCCGTCGTGAAGGGTGCCACCGAAAAAGTCGGCGTCACTTCGGCTTACAAGCAGATGGTCGGTAAAGCCGGCGCGGCGCAATCCCTCGGCGGGCTGTTCGGCGTCAAGACGCCCGCTTTGCTGGAGCAGGCTGACTTGGACAGCTACGTCACCAACCAAGCGTTGGACGGCCTGTTCAAGATGGTGGCCGATGAGGAGAAGTGCATCCGCGAGGATCCGCTCGCACGCACGACCGACCTGCTGCGCAAAGCCTTCGGCGGATCAGGCAAGTAGCGGAATCGCCCGCGGCGTCTAACGTCCGCCCGGCGGCTCAACGTACGTGAGCGCACAGCGTGGGGCAGTCTCCTTAATTGACCGTGCGAATCATTCTCCGTGATCCGTAGTGAACGTCAGGAATGATCCCTTGTATAGTCATGAGGGCGCATTCCCTTGTTTTCTTCTTTAGAAAACACAAGTTCATCCATGCAGCGTGATAATGCCTTTACATGTTTAAATAGATGAGTGTCGTCAGACAGCATTGACTCCAAAGAACCCTTTTCAATGTCATTCTTTTCGCTCCATGTGTAAAGCATTGCCAGGCAAAACGAAAAAACGGTAATAATGTCTTTCCAAAGCTGAGACAAAAATTCGTTTGCCGACTTGATATCCGCATCAGACACTAGCGCATTGCCGGGAACATCATCAAATCTATGTATTAGGGTGTTCCGGTTTTCGAGAAATCTTTCGAATGCGGTATCCAGTGTTTCGTCAAAAGATGCCCTCTTTTTCATTTCACGGATAAAGAAGCCCAAGGTTTGCTTTCTGTGAAACGAGTCAAGCTCCATTATGCGCTCGTATGTAAGGGGTTTCCCATCCTGAAGCACATAGGTCAGCAGGGTTTTCAGAATCCTTTCGGCAACCTGTCCAACCACAACAATTGCTCCAATAAGTGCTAATGTCTCCTGCTGGGCATTCATTACTTTTCCCTACATCTGATTGAGGATCAAAATAGCAACCGCCATATCACCCCGGCAGTTGCAAACCCTCAACGGTTGTGATGGAAATCAACAGCTTACAACGGCATTCTGATCCGTAGCGGCGGTGATATGGATCACCGATAAGGATCAAAGATCATCCAAAATCGCTGTTCCACGTTCCTCAACACTGTTTGAACGGTAGCACACAATCTTAGACTGTTTCAAGCTACGGATTGTACGGATTTCGCGGAGAGTGTATGTCAGAAACGTGACATGACCAAACCGGATCTTTGTGCAGCCGAAGAGTTTGGGCGTAAGCATTATAGATGAAACCTGTGGAACGGGGTTGATCGTGGAGACAGGAGAGATTGGGGTGATAGATTAGGGAGATCGATTAAGGGCAAGGCACCCCCATTTTTCACCGTTATCTTTTCCCTTAATCTGTCACTTTTCTGACACACACCCCGGGGATTGGACGGCCCAGCCAATGGGCGCAGCGCGATTCGGTTGCCTACGCTCTTACGCGCACACTTATTGCCTGCCTGACAGGACTCCCATCTTATGGTTAAATCAATGTAACAAGCAAACGTTCTCGGACTTTCCGTGGTACGCTGATCAGGATACTCTAACCGCTATGAAAAACATCACCGTATGCGTGTTCGCCGCAGCATTTTTGCAACTCATTCTTCACGCAAACGAAGGCGCCTTGAGCCTGTCAGGTACGGACACCGATGGTACCCCTAAAGTCATGTCCGGCACACCGGTTGAGGCGCTCCGCCTCCTGCCCAATTTCTATCAGACACCCCATATGCCCTTCATCCTGTGTCCGGGGGAGCAGGTGGTTCCGGTCAGTTTAGGGACCGCCACAGGGGAAGAAGCGCAGCAGACGCTCGACGACAAACGCACCTGCGCGCCGCAGGGGGTGCTCGTGGTCACGGTCGATGGCACGATCACGGTCTCTCGCACGCCGGTCATGCCGAAGTCGCGAACCTGTTTCATCCTCTGCAAAGGCGCGCGGATCGTCGCCGCCCCCAGTTGCACGGCAAGCGCCCTCGTCCTCATCAAGGATGCTGAGTATGTGAGTTTTCAGTCGGCAGCCGGCATCGTCGACGGCGCGAATAGGGCTGGCAATGGCATCCGCATTGAGAACAGCGGCAAGGTGCACCTCGACGGCTTGTCGATCACACGCTGCGGCGCCGACGGTCTAAGTGTCACCGGCCGCGGATCTGACCGTTATGCGGATGGCGTGTCACTGACCCGCTCCGTCGTCAGCCGGTGTGGCGGAAACGGTGTAACGGTGCGGAAGAGCGCTCAGTTCATGGCGCTCGACAACTGTGTCACGGATAACCGCGGCGCAGGGTTTGACGTCGAGTCGCCCTCGGCCATTCTCGCGAACAACATCTGCGGCGCCAACGCTGTCGGCATTTCCTTCTCTTCGCAAGACGCCACAATAACCCGCAACCAACTCGTAGCCAACGGCACCGGTGTCGTCCTCACCGCAGAAAGCGAATTCAACCTCGTGTACGAGAACGCCATCCAGGACAATCAGGTTGGCGCGGATGTCCGCGGCAAAACAGCCACCGTGTGCTGGAACACCTTCGCCAATCGCAGGCAGCTCATGTCCAGCGGAACAAAAAACCTTCTGCAATCTAACGCAGGGATCACCGCAGGCGATGCGTCCGCACCCGGAACGAGCTATTTCAACCCGCCCACCGTCTCTCATCCGCACGGTGAACCGGTGATCTGGAAAGGGGCTGGCGCGAAGGACGCGCCCATGGGCCGCTGCGACATCGCTGTCGACTCCGGCTCGGCCCCGATGGATGTGAAGGGCGTGGCAGAGCACCTCCTCTCTGCCCGGAACGCGAATCCGGATAAAGTGCTGGTCGCAACGCTCAAGGGAACCTTCGTCGTCCGTGACCGGGAGGGCCTCAAGATTCCCGAGCAAACCTGCGTCCTTCTCTACGGCACCATCACCAACGAAAACAGCGCCGAACCGTGCGACCAACTCGTGGCGATGACAGGCAAGGGGTGCGTCTCTTTCTCGGGCGGGAAGCTATTCAGTGAGCGCAAAGTGCTCGCCGGCTTCAGCGGGGCTGGTGCCGACAACACCTTCCTCTTGGACGGCGTGCAGATCAATCTGAGCGCCGCCCATGGCCGCACCGGATCCCAGTCGGTCAACGCAGTCAGCGCTAAGAAGCATTCCGGACCGTTCGTGCTGCGTGGCTGCGAAATCCGCGACCCGGGCAGCCGCGGGATCTGGGCTCACGTGTCCTCCCGCATATACGCGCTGGGCAACCGCTTTTACGCCGGCGGCATGACGATTGACTTTGACGCCTACTGCAACCACAGTTCGGCTCTCTATAACACCCTGTCCGGCGCCACCTACCACTCCGCCATCTTTTTCGAAGAAGGCGTGAAGTGCAACACCGCCTTTGCCAACCGCTGTTTCGCGAACAACAACGCCATTGCCGTGTGGTGCGAGGCGGTGACCGGCGTAACCGAGAACAACACCATAGCCTGCAACGTGC
>CAYSXF010000406.1:0-4858 GCA_964434815.1 uncultured Lentisphaeraceae bacterium | reverse complement strand
CACCTCTCTATTCGTCGGCAGCGTCAGATGTGTATAAGAGACAGCACTACACCGGTCGCCTGGCCTAGCTGCGGCCGCGCTTGCTGAGCTGCTTGTCGGCCATGAACAGGGCGCCCTTCGATCCCGCGCTCATGTCGAGCATCCAGATCACATCGGTGGCGTTGGCTTCTTCCTCGACCTGCTCATTGATGAACCACTGCATCATGTTCTGTGTCGCGTGATCCTTCTCAACGAGTGCCAGTTCAGCGATTTCGCCCAGCCATGCAGTCACCTTCTTCTCATGCTCCAGGGCGTCTTTGAACATCTCCAGCAGGTCTTTCCACTCGGCCTTCGGCTTCTCGATGGCCGCGGTCTCGACCTTCACGCCCTGATCCTGCAAGTACTTCGAGAACTTCAGGGCGTGCTCCTGCTCTTCCTTGAACTGAATGGAGAACCAGTTGGCCGCGCCCTTGAAGCCCTTGGCCAATGCGTCGTTCGCCATGGCGAGGTAGAGGAACGCCGAGTAAAATTCGCGGTTGATTTGCGCGTTGATCGCTTTCGCTGTCTTTTTGCTGATCATTTTGAGTCTCTCTTTCTTTGTCTTGTGGGGCTGTGCGCCCAAAAAGTAAGCCTAGGTTAACAAATCGGCATGCCCGTGTCACGGACATAAAGGGTGGATCAGAGTTGCGACGCCTTGGACGGGCGCAGCACAATGTTCGTGATCTTGTTCGCCGTGTCCTTGTACTGCGGGTCGGCCTTCAGCTTCAGCCATTCCGGATGATCTCGGAAACGTTTCCACGAGCTCTCCTTCTCGGCCTTGTTGTCGAACGCCAGCATGTAGGTCACGTTGGCCAGCTTGTCGCCCGCCACCGCCTGGCTGAAGAGGACCGGCTGCATGCCGCACGTGCGGAAGACGCCGATCTCGCCGCCCTGCTCGAACATCGCCATTTTCTTCGCGTTGCGCTCGATCGTGTAGCTGTTGTAGATGCGGAGCTGCAGCAGCCGGTCAGGGGACTGCGTCACCTGCTTCACCTGCGGGCAAGTCGCGAACGTATAGAGCAGAGAACCGGCACACGTATCGTACAGCGGATCTTTCATCGGAGCCTCGAAGACCGGCGCGGCATCCTTCATGTACTGCGCGTCCGCCAGCAACTTCTGGTCGCGCAGCGCGAGCGCTTCGGCCGTCGCAAAGGGAGCGACCACGAAGACGGTCGTATTGAAATTGGTGTTGCCGTCGTTCACTTCGCCGTTGGTCCAGAGCACGCCGACGTTCTTGACCCCTTGCCGGTTCAGCGCGGGAATCAGAGCGGCGTCGAAGATTTCGATCAGCTTGTCGCGCTTTTCAACACTGGAGCAGACATAGGCTCTGAGATCCACCCACTCGCGGGCAGCCACCGGAGTTTCTTGAGCGGACATTCCCGTACCGGCGACGAGCGCGGTGACGGCGGAACAGACAGACACGATGAAACGACGACGGTTCATAAACAGATTTCCTTCTATTGACGTGTTCAGTTGACTCTCTCAGTTTAGCAGAATCAGGTCTGAGGCTCAACCGCAGCCGCTTATATTGTAAAAAAAGGGTTCCCTCGTTTATTTGAGGGAACCCTATGCGTTTCCGCATATGCTATCGCTACTCAGAAGGCACGTCCTTTCGTGTTAGTTCGCTTCGCTTTGCCGATACGCCTTTTTTGCGTCTCGGGGCTACTAGTAACCTGCCTATTATCTCTTCTCTGTCACCGGCGAAAACGTTCCGATTCTATCCGTTCAGCGAGGAGTGGTTGATTGCCCTGACCTTCGTACTGGGAACCGCTTAGCAACATCAGTTTTTATGGCGAAAGTCGCCGCACCTGTTGCAGGGTCACTTCCTCAGTCTGGCAAGCCCTCATCGTCTGCGTGGGCGTAGCGCCCGATCATCCGGTTTTCGCAAACCCTGAACGCTGATCGCGATTCGCATCGGCCGACCTGCCTCCGGGCTGCGGAGCTTCGAAAAGACAAACCCTTAAAGAAACCCGCCTCCTTTCTCCTACGTGTCCCAAACCGATTCTGATTGGTTACTGTATTCCCAATCGTCGGAATTAGTGTAACCCATGACTCGTGATCTGTCAACACAACCTTGTCATATTTTACATTTTCTTTACGACAAAAATGTGTGCAAACGGGAGTTGACGCACCCGCCCTAAGTCCGTTAAAATTCATCGCCATATTGATTTGGGTGATCTTCTTTGTAGAATCAGAGTCTGGCATCTGTAATGCTTATGGAACGGAGCTGATCGGACAGAGTCGGACGCCGGGAGAGGTTCTTACGCTTGGGACAGGCCTGTAGTGAACACGGACAAACTGGATGCCCTATTAAGTTTTCTTAACCACCACGTGATGCACCACGTCGGTGCGGCAGACGTGTGGAACCTTCCTTACACCCACGTCAACGCGCTCGACTGGTTCCGGTACGACGCGATCATGCTGGGGGTGGTGCTGCTCCTGCTGGTTTCGATCGGTGCGATTGTCCGCCGCTCATACGGCCGCGAGCCGATCCCGCGCGGCTTCACCTCTGTGATGGAGGCCTACGTCCTCTTCATCCGCAATCACATCGTGTACGAGAATTTCGGGGAAAAGGAGGGGAAGCGGTTCGTCTCCTTTTTCTGCACTCTCTTCATTTTCATTCTCACATCCAACCTGCTGGGCCTGTTCCCGATGTTCAGCACGGCCACCGGTAACATCAATGTCACGGCAGCCTTGGCGGCCATCTTCATGGTGCTGTCGCTCAGCATGGTCGTGAAGCTGCACGGGCTGCACGGGCTGAAGGCCGCGTTCATGCCCGCAGGGTTGCCGAAAGCGCTCATGGCACCCATGATGGCCATGGAGATCATCAGTTTCATCTCCCGCGTTTTCGCGCTGTGCATCCGTCTTTTCGCCAATATGATGGCCGGGCATATGGTGATCTATTCGATGGTCGGCATGACGGTGGTTTTCGGATGGGTGGCCTTTCCCGCCATGCTGATGGCGGGCGCGATGTACGCGTTCGAGCTGTTTATGGCGTTCCTGCAGGCGTATGTCTTTACCCTGCTGGCTGCGATCTTTATGAACATGATGATAAACCCTGAACACGGGTGAGTGGCCGGAGCGTGGCGCTCCAGCGCAGGCTTGCAGGTGTTCGGGAAAATGAGGTGAGAGATGATGGTTCCTTTGGCAGAAAGCACGCAGGCGCTCGGCGCTGGTTTCGTTATCATCGGCGCGGGCATCGGCATCGGCCTCCTTTGGGCGGCAGGTCTGCAGAGCATCGCCCGGCAGCCAGAACTCGAGAAGAAGCTTCAGACCATGATGCTCGTCGGCGTGGCGTTCATCGAAGGCACGGCTCTTTTCGCGTTGGTTCTTTGTATGATTCTGAAGTGACGAATGCCTAGCGGCCCGTCCGTTGGGGGTGGTTCGCCCGGAGGAGCGCGAGATGCCAGAAGTCGAAGCAACGGCGCATACCGAGTCTGTACCCGGCGTACCTGCGCCGATCCAGATGCTGCCGACAGATGTGATGCAGGTGTCGGACAAGATGATCCTGCTCACGTGGATCGTGTTCGGCGCTGCGGCGCTTTGCCTGCATAAGTTGCTCTGGAAGCCGATCCTGGGCGCGGTGGCGAAGCGCGAGCAGTCGATCAGCGACGCTCTGGATGGCGCCGAGAGCGCCCGCAGGGAGATAGGCGAGTCCGAGGTCCGCAGCCGCCAGATGATCGAGCAGGCCGCCGAGGAGAGCCGCAACATGGCCGAGCGCGCGTCGCGCGAGGCGGCGGCCTCGATCTCACGGGCGGACCGCGAGGCCAAGCTCGTGGCGCAGCGCCGGCTCGAAGAGGCGGAGCGGGCGGTTGCGGCCGAGCAGCGCAAGGCCGCGGAGGCGGTGCGCCTCGACGCCGCGATGCACCTCAGCGAGACCATCGAAAAACTGCTGCGGCAGAACCTGACAGACGAGCAGAAACGCGCCTATCAGTCCGAAATGCTCAAAGAGGTGAAGGTATGATCGGTGAAGGCGTCTATGCCCGCGCCTACGCCCGGGCGCTGTTCGGCTCCGCCGTGCAGCGCGGCGAACTCGAGAACGTGACGCAGGATGTGCTCGCCCTCGAGA
Source organism: uncultured Lentisphaeraceae bacterium (assembly GCA_964434815.1). Classification (GTDB taxonomy): domain Bacteria; phylum Verrucomicrobiota; class Kiritimatiellia; order RFP12; family UBA1067; genus CAYSXF01. The sequence goes on along the minus strand of CAYSXF010000406.1, from coordinate 771 downwards.
AACAGTGGCAGGGGTCGCCGGAGCTGCGGAGCTACTGCCAGAGGCATATGCAGGGAGCCCGCCCCGACCATGCGCGGGACGTCGATCAGATCTGGGGCGTCACCTTCACCCGGACCGTCAAACACCTGCTGCGCATGCTCGCCCTGTGGGATCATCTGCGCCTGATCCCGCTCATCACCGAGAACTTCCAGGCGCTCGCGGACCGCGCGCAAGGATGCAGCAACGTGCAGGCGTTTTTCGCGTGCGAACCGCGGCAGGCAGAGATCGACCAAGTCCGGCGGCTGGTCGCGGACGAATATGGGCCGATCATGAAGCTGACCGTCAACATCGATTCGAACCTGATTGCCGGAGTCCGCATCTTCATCAACGACAAGCGGGTGGACGCAAGCCTCGCCGGACGTCTTGCCCGCATGAAATATGGTCTGAGGAAACCGATGCACATCGAGGAGGCCGCGAGCTGAGCCACGCCAGGAAAGCCTATGAATATTCAATTGAAGCCCGATGAAATTTCCGCCCTGCTGCGCCGTCAGATGCAGATGTCCGACCGCCCGGTGGATGTCGCCGAATTCGGCACGGTGCTGAGCGTGGGCGACGGCATCGCCCGCGTCGACGGACTCACCAAGGTCATGTACAACGAGCTCGTCGAGACCGAGGACGGCGTCGCCGGGCTGGCCCTGAACCTCGAAGAGGACTCGGTCGGCATCGCGATCCTCGATGATGTGACGCGCGTCCGCGAAGGCGACCAGTTCCGCCGCACAGGCCGCGTGGTCT
>CAYSXF010000405.1:0-4862 GCA_964434815.1 uncultured Lentisphaeraceae bacterium | reverse complement strand
GGGAGGCGTCGATGGCGTCGTAGATGAACTGCGCTTTGTCGCGGTTCTGCTTGAACATGTTCTGCAGTCCGATTTTCTTGAGCCAGCGCGTGGTGAGGCAGAGCATGTAGATGCTGAAGCAGGGCGGCGTGTTGTAGAGCGAGTTCTCGTCGATGTGCGTCTGGTAGCGCAGCATGGTCGGCAGGGCGATGTTGCCCTGGGCGGCGAAGTCCTTGCGGATGGCGACGAGCGCGACGCCGGAGGGGCCGAGGTTCTTCTGCGCGCCGGCATAGACCATGGCGAACTTGCCGTAGTCGATCGGGCGGGAGAGGATGTCGGAGGACATGTCGCCGATGAGCGGCGAGCCGGATTCGGGAACCGCCTTCAACTGGGCGCCAGAGATGGTCTCGTTGGTGGTGATGTGGCTGTAGACCGCGCCGGGGGTCCACTTCATCTCGCCCGCGTCGGGCATGCGGGTGGGAATGTCCTTCTGGCAGTCGGCGGCGATGTTCACGTTGCCGATCATGCGGGCCTGTTTGACGGCCGCTGAGCCCCACGAGCCGGCGTTCACGTAGTCTGCGGTCTGGCCCTCGCCGAGGAAGTTCATCGGGATCATGGCGAACTGGAGGCTGGCGCCGCCGTGGAGGAAGAGGATCGCGTAGTCGTCGCTGAGGCCCATCAGCTCGCGGACGTTGGCGATGGCTTCGTTGTGGAGGGCGTCGTACTCCTTGCCGCGGTGCGACATCTCCATGACCGACATGCCGGAACCCTTGTAGTCGACCAGATCCGCTTGGGCTTCTTGCAAGGCTTCCAAAGGCAGGATCGCCGGTCCCGCGCTGAAATTGTAGACTCGTGCCATAGTTTTGCTCCTTGGTTGTTGCTGTCCTAGCGGGGAACGCCTGTCGCCCCGGCTGGTCAAGTGATGCAATATGATGCCCGTGCGGCCGGAAGTTGTCAATGCGGGAACACGGGTTTTTATGTGGTTGACGAAAACGAAAACCGAAGAACATGTCGGTTGACGCGGCTGTCATCGTGCCGCCATAATGGAGTTTCAGAGGATATAAACGATGAAGACCGTGATGATACGAACGACTTTCTTGACGCTGCTTTTGGCTGTGTGCGCCTCGCTGGTCAGGGCTGGCGATGTTCCGCTGGATGAGAATCTGGTGGCGCTGTTCTCGGACCTGCATGTCACCCGCGACCCGAAGAATCAGCACCAGCGTGAGGGAATGGCTCAAAGCGTGAGGGACGTGCTGGCCTGCAACCCGCGTCCGGCCAATGCGCTTTTCTATGGCGATCTCTCGTTTAATCACGGTGCGACCAACGACTATCGCCTGCTGAAAGAGCTGGTTAAACCTCTTGAAGGCGCGGGCATCCGCTGGAGCGCCTGCTTTGGCAACCATGACCGGCGGGAGCCGTTTTTCGCGGTCTTTCCTGAGCGCAGAGGAGAGCCGCCGCTAGTCCCTGGCCGAATGGTCTCGGTCGTCAAAACGCCGCACGCCGATTTCATCCTCTTGGACTCGTGTCTGGAGGGCCCAGTCAACGGCGCGATCGACGAGGCGCAACGTGCGTGGTTGCTGGAGACTGTCACTCATGCGGTCAAACCCGTTTTCGTCGGTGCGCATCATCCGATCAAAGAAACGGGAATCGGCGGGCTGATGGCGTCCAACGCTGTTTGCGCGGCATATATTTACGGACACAATCACAACTGGAAACAGCAGAAGGAAGAGGGTGTCGAGACGCTGTGCCTGCCGTCGACGGGGCATTGGGGCGATATCGGCTATGTGTTGGTGAAGTTAACCGACGAAGCGGCGGTGTTCACGCTGCATCAGCGCGATTATTACACGCCGCGTCCGGCTGCCAAGCCCGAAGACGCGAAACCCGAGTGGAAAGAGCGGGTAATAAAGAACGACGGTAGCCAATGGCGCATGACGTTCAGGCGTTAATAAGCGGCCAAATGAGGCGAACTGCGCCCTTTTGAAATGACTGTTTCCGTTTGACTTGTCTATGTTCTCGGCCTAACATTAATCTCATAAGCGGATTGCATGTATCAAATCGTGCTGTTTTAGATGGGGGTGACACAAATGAAGACAAAGACTTATCTCATGGTCTCCGCCGCTGTTTTCACGCTCGTGGCGATTCTGCATGCCGCGTGGTTGGCTCTTCAAGCGCCCATGCAGTTCGGATCGGCGCAGATACCCATGTGGATCGCTTGGTTGGGCCTTTTTGGCGCGGGTTTTCTGGCGCTTTGGGGCTTTGCGGTGAGTCTCCATTACAGACGGTACTGACGCCTCCCTCTGTCTTCGGTGCTGCCGTGTAAGATAGGCTTGCCGCCGGGGCCTGTTTGGTTTGCTGAAGGAATACTAATGACGCGCATTCTATTTTGCCTGTTTCTACTTTCTCTCATCATTACCTCGCAAGCTGCCGAGACTGTCATTGTCGAGAACGCCCATCTTCGAATGGTCTTCAACACCAAGCCAGTTCCCACGCTGACGGAAATGGCGCAAAAACCCACGGGACCGAATCTGATCGCCAACGTGGCGTCTCCTCTGTTCGTGTTGCAGGTTTCTCAAGCCAACGGCAGCTCATCCTTGGTCGAGAGCCTGCAGGCAAAGAGAGGATCGGTTGAGGTCACTCCCGCCGCAGGCGGCCAACGCATCCGGCTGATATTTGATGGGCTTGGGCCAACCGGCGACCTTGAAGTTTCGCTCGAAGGCAGGCTGGACGATGCCGTTCCTTTCGTCCGCTGGTCGATCATGGTGGAGAATCCGGGTCAGTTGCAGATCGTGGCCGTGCGGTTTCCGTATATCGTCGCAGTGCCCACGATTGGCTCACCCAGCGACGATTTTCTGATCGGGCCCGCGTTGCCGGGCGTCATGATTGAGAATCCGGACAAGAACTGGCCCTCTCAGTACTTGATCTCATGGAAGTTCCCTGGCGATCAGTCGGCGCAGTTCTGCGCCTATCAGGACCTCACGTCCGGCGTGTATCTGGCGAGCATGGACACGGTTGGTTACGGACGCAGCTTGAACATCAGCAAGCGAAACCGTTCTTATGTCCTTTATCAGGAATACCAGTTGGCCTCCGCGCCGTCCGCGCAGTGGAAGAGTCCGTATGAGACGGCGCTGGGCGTCACATCGGGGTCATGGCAGCAAACGGCGGACCTTTACAAGCGCTGGGCCGTACGACAGTCGTGGTGCGCGAAAACACTGGCTCAGCGCGACGACATCCCCGCTTTCTGGAAACAGGGCGCCTGCATCCACACCTGCGAGGTGCGCGCGTACGACGAACATCGTCTCTGCAACGGGTCATACTATCCGAAGCTACTGGAGCACATGCGGTCCTTGCGTGAACGCATTGGGGGTCCGGTCGTGCCCATGCTGCCTGGCTGGGAGAACTTCCGCCGCTGGACAGCCGGTGCGTACTTTCCCGTCTTCGACGCGGATCAGGCAAAGGGCGTGCTCGGCCAGCTTCGTCAGGATGGCCTCCGGCCCTTTTTTTATCTATCAGGTCTGTATTACACGTTCCAGAACGAAGGGCGCGACAGCGGCGATGTGTCGGGGTGGAAGCGCTACGCCGCTTCGTTCGTGACCGACTCTGTGGCAGGCGAGCCCAAGACCTATGTGCTAGACGAGTCCACGCCTGACAAGAAGAACGTTTGGAGGCGACATTCCTATGGGTTCTGTCCCGCTGCACCCGGTGCGAAGCCGTTTTTCTGCTCGGTGATCGACCAGCTCCACGCGCTGGGTGTCGACATCGTGCAGATGGATCAGACCACCAGTGGCGCGGGCGATGCCTGTTTCAGCGCGTCGCACGGTCACGCGCCTGGACGCGGGGTCTACCAGTCGCAGGCCTTCCGCGAATTGCTGGCCGAGATGCGGCGGCACGGCCAGTCGCTGAGTCCCGAGTTCATGCTGACGCACGAGGAGCCGCACGAAGAGCTGATTCCGTACGTCGACGCTTTCCACACCCGCGAGTACCGCGAGCGCTGGTGGTATCACGGCGCTCCGGGGGCGCGCTCGATCCCGTTGTTCACATACCTCTATCACGAATATGCCATCGCGTACGGAGGCGAAGGTCCGAGCGCCAGCGCAGCAGAGAATCCGGCAACGGTCCGAGACATGGCTGTCAACTTGGTGACCGGCAAGACGCCGGCGGTCGCCGTCTGGTCGAATCAGAAGGCTATGGCCGAGGCTCATGAGGATCAGATCCGCATGCTTCGCAACCACATGGGGCTGCTGAAGACCGACGCCCAGCGGTTCCTCGTTCTCGGGCGTATGCTTCATCCGCTGGAATTCGCTGTGCCTGCCGTGACCTTTCAGATAGGCAAAGGACCGTTCGAGGAGCGGGCCGTCCTCACGAGTTCGTGGCAGTCGCCCGAGGGCCTGATAGGGCATTGCTTCGTCAATATTACCGATCAGAAGCAGTCTCTGGACCTGTCGCTCGACACGCGGGGCGCGGCCGGTTGGGCCAAGGCCGACATCGACGTGCGTCGCGCCGAATCCGCTGATCGCAAGGCCTTGTACCGCAGCGTCGCGTTGCCCCGGCGGCAGACGCTCGATTTGGAGCCGCTGGAAGCGGCGTTCATTGTCATCCGCCAGGCCAAGTGAGCCCTTTTTTGGAAAATTTATCGCCCCTTCCCAACGCGGCGCACCCTTTGGTATAGTGTGCCATATGTGACGGGGCCGTATCTGTGTGCGCCTTCGAACCGAAGCCTTTCAAAAGGAGAACAGAATGACCAATGGATTCCAAATCGTCGTATGCGGCAGCCTTGTGCCTGATCCGCTGCAGACACTTGAGCCGGTGACGACCCCGCAGGGGCCGGGCCTGAAGAATGAAACCATGCTGCCCTCCGTGCTCGATCCGTGGGCGGCGCACTCGCT
>CAYSXF010000404.1:0-4862 GCA_964434815.1 uncultured Lentisphaeraceae bacterium | reverse complement strand
TTGGAGAAGGTGGCCGGCGGCATCAACGTGGTTTACGTGGTCAAACGCCGCTATCGGTTCCAGGAGCCGCTGGCCATTAAAGGCGCAGACTATCTGAGCGAAAGCAAGATCCGGAAGCTGTCGGAGCTGAAGAGCGGCGACTATATCGATGACCCGATCCTGTCGGTAAAAGCTGGCAAGATCCGCGACGAATATGTGAAGAAGTTTTTCCCGAACGTCAAGATCGCGGCCGAAATCCAGCCGATCGTGGGCAGCGCGGGCTCCGCGAACGTGACCTTCACGATCAGCGAGGGCGAGCGCGCGAAGGTTCACGCGTACGTGTTCAAGGGAAACCCGTCGATTCCGGAAGAGGAGCTGCGCTCGTCGTTCGGACAGCGCCCGTGGTATGACCCGCGCGGCTGGTTCTCCGACACGCCGGTTTCGGCGCAGGATCTCGAGGACGCGCGCCAGCAGGCGGAAGAGGTCTATCAGAACGCCGGTTTCTTGGATGCGAAGGTGGCCTCGCCCGCCATGGAGAAGATCGGCAAAGAGAAGGTGGATGTGGTGTTCGCCGTCACGGAAGGCGACGTCTACTTCGTCGAATCCACCGCGATCCGCGGGGTGAAGCTGTTCCCCGAGAACGAGGTGCTGGCCTCCTCGCGCCTGAAGGCAAACGACAAGGCCGGGCAGAAGAGCATCGACGACGCGGCGAAAGATGTCCGCGACTATTACGGGTCGCGCGGCTACGTGGACACGCAGGTTCGGCCGGTCAAAGAGACGGTCGAAGGCAAGCCTGGCCGCATGAAGATCACGTTCGATGTGCGCGAGGGCGAGCTGGCCTATATCCGCAACATCATCATCCGCGGCAACAACACGACCAAGGACAAGGTGATCCGCCGCGAAGTGCTCGTGAACCCCGGCGAGATCATGAACGAAGTGCGCATCGAGAAAAGCGAGAACCGCCTCAAGAACCTCGGCTATTTCGGCAACGTGCGCCATTACACAGAGCAGGTGAAAGAGCCCGGCAAGCGCGATCTGGTCTACGAGGTGGAAGAGCAGCGCACGGGCAACTTCATGGTGGGCGCCGGTTTCTCCAGCGTCGACAATCTGGTCGGCTTCATGGAAATCACCCAGAGCAATTTCGACATCCTCAACTGGCCGAACTTCACCGGCGGCGGACAGAAGGCGCGCTTGGGTTTGGAAGCCGGCTCGCGCCGTTCGACGGCTGAGGTTTCCTGGACGGAGCCCTGGTTCACCGATCGCCCGCTGGCGCTGACGGTCGAAGCCTACCGCCGGATGCGCTGGTATGACCAATATGACGAAACCCGGTCGGGCGCATCGGTCGGGCTCTCCTATCCGGTGCCGATTGGCCGAGTGGGCGTGCGCTACACCCTCGAACTGGTTCAGTTGAGCAGCGTGAATAGCGGGCTATGGTACACGAATCCTGACGGCACGGGGGACACCACCCCCGAAACCTACGCTGGCACTGCCGATCAGTATTTCAAGTATCAGGACGACACCTACGGGGACGCGATCAACAGCGTGGCCCGCCTCTACTGGGCACAGGATACGCGCGATCAGGCTTTCGTGCCGACCAAGGGCTATCAGACCACGGTGTTCGGCGACTTCTACGAAGGCGCGCTCGGAGACAACGAAATCTACAGACTGGGTGCGAACTACCGCGAGTGGCACCGCATGCCGTGGTACAAGCACGTGCTGAGCTTGCGCGGACGTCTGGAGACGGTCGACGCCTACGGTGGCGACGGCGAGGTGCCGATCTACGAAAAGCTTTTCCTGGGCGGCCCGCGCACGATTCGCGGCGTCGAGTACCGCGACATCGGCCCCAAGGTGTTCAGCGAGGGTGGCGCGCATGCGCCGATCGGCGGCCAGACGCTGGCGCTCGCGACGGCCGAGTATACGATTCCGGTTTTCAAGGCCGTGCGTTTCGCAACCTTCACGGACGTCGGTTCGCTTGGCAAGGACGCGTTTGATCCGCAGTTGTCCGATCTCTGTGTGTCCGTCGGCGTCGGTCTCCGCATCGACATTCCTGGCTTCCCGATCCGTTTCGATCTCGCGAAACCGGTGAAGTCGGACGACAGTTACACGAAAGAAAGCATCTTTTCCTTTGCGATCGGATTTGAATAAAAACGGCTAGAGTTGTGATTATCAGGAAGGAACGAAAGAAATGAAGCGAGCAAGCGTGATACTGGCGGCTGTGTTGGCCGCAACGATGATGATGGCGCAGGAAAAAACGGCGGTGGTCAACATGGTGGACCTGGTGCGGTTCCACCCGAGCCGCGAGCGCGACCGCAAGCTGATGCAGGATACCGAGAAGGAGTTCCAAGCGAAGCTCGACAAACAGCGCGACCGCTTCGAGCAGCTCCGCGACGCGTATGACAAGATCGTGAAAGAGGCCCGTAATCCGGCCCTGAACGAGAAGGCCCGCGCCGAAGCTGAGGACAAGGCGATGAAGCACCGCGATGTGCTGACCGAGGCGGACCGCGACCTGCGCCAGGAGATGCAGAAGCTCCAGCATGAGCTGGGCGATCTGGACACGCGCCTGCTGCGCCAGGTCACCGGCGAAATCCGCGAGACCCTCACGAAATATGCGCAGGAAAACAAATTCAGCGTGATTTTCGATTCGACGACGTTGGCGTATTCCGACCCCAAGCTGGATGTGACAGACGATGTTCTCAAGCGCATGGGCGTGGATCCGAAAGTGCGCAAAGAAGCCAAAGAGAAAGACAAGGTCGAGCCGCCGGCCGCCGCCAAGAAATGACGATGCGCGTCAAAGAGGTTGCGGAGCGGCTGTCCGGGCTTGTGGAAGGCGACGGCGATCTCGAGCTGGTCGCGTTGTCTAGCTTGGAAGAGGCCCGCACAGGCGACATCACCTTCTTCAAAGACTCGAAGTACGAGAAGCGGCTGGCAGTCACCCGTGCGAGCGCCGTTTTAGTGCCGCGCGCGTGGCAGGGCGCCTGCGCCGCGCCTGCGGTGATCCGCGTGGATGACCCGAACGCCGCGTTCGCCAAAGTCGGCGAGTGGTTCGCGCCGCCGCCGGTCGTGCGCGCGCCGGGCATCCACCCGACGGCCATCATCGGTTCCGGCGTGCGGCTGGGCCGGGACGTCCACGTCGGCCCGTGGACGGTGATCGAGGACGGCGCCACCATCGGGGACCGCTCGGTGATCGAGGCGCAGGTTTTCATCGGCCAGCGAGCGGAACTGGGCGAAGCCTGCCACGTCTATCCGCAGGTGACCATCCGAGAGGGCTGCAAGCTCGGGCGGAGGGTGATCCTGCACTCTGGCGTGCGCATCGGAGGCGACGGGTACGGCTACAACCCCATTGTTCATGCGGACGGGTCGATCGTCATCGAAAAGATACAGCAGGTCGGCATCGTGGAGCTGGGCGACGATGTGGAGGTCGGCTGCAACACCACCATCGACCGCGCGCGCTTCGGACGCACGCGCATCGGCAACTGCACCAAGATCGACAACCTCGTGCAGATCGGACACAACGTTCAGGTCGGTGACATGAGCGGCATCATCGCGCAGGCCGGCGTGGCGGGCAGCACGCGGATCGGTTCGGGATGCCTCATCTGGGCCCAAGCCGGAATCTCCGGGCATCTCACCATCGGCGACCGCGCGCAGGTCGGGCCCAAAAGCGGCCTGTCCAAAGACGTTCCCGAAGGCGAGTACTACATCGGCCTGCCGGCCTGTCCCAAAAGGGAGTTCGGCGCACAGCTCCTGTTGCCCCGTCAGGTCGAGAAACTCAAGAAACAGGTGGCTGAGCTTCAGGCGAAGTTGGCTGGGCAGTAGGCACAAGACCTGTCCGCCCGTCAGCGAACGCCATTTTGTCACAGCGACAAGGACAACCTGTCGCTGTTTTTGTTTTTCAGGAGCCGGAAAATATTAGTTAAGGCTAATTTGCGTCAATAATTGCAGAAAATCGTTAATAATTCCGAAAAAACAGATGAAATAGCTGTTGGCACGGACTATGCGAAATATAAAACACCCCTGCAAGAGGTGGCAAGAGAAGTTCAAAAACAGGTCCGTAAGGCCATAGCTTCATCCACTTGCATGGGTTGCGGTTGGTTCAAAATGGTTGCCGCCAGTTGGATGAAGTTATGGCCTTGTTATTTTCTGGCGATGAGGGCTTTTCAGTGCTGCAGAGTCGAAACAAGGAAAAGGGTAGAAAAATGATGAAAAATAGATACATGTCATGGGTATTGGCGCCCGTTGTTGTTTTGACACTGAGTTTGCCCGGGGTGGCTAAGACAGATACGCCGACCTGGGATTTTCGGAAAGGCTTCTCCGTGGTTGCGGCCAAAGCGACGCCCGCGGTGGTGTTCATCCAGGTTGAGAAGCAGGTCCCCATGGGAAACATGCAGGACTTCTTTTTTAACAACCCTTTCGAGTTTTTCGGCGATGAGGGATCCCCTCGTCGTTTCAACCGGCCGCATGGCCGCCAGCAGATGCCCAACCCTAACCGCGGCCACCAGCAGATGTTCAAGCAGACGGGCCAGGGCTCCGGCTTCCTGATCAGCAAAGACGGCTATATTTTGACGAACACGCATGTGGTCGGCGATGTGGACAAAATCACGGTGCGCCTGGCTGACGGACGGGAGTTTACCGCGAAAAAAATAGGAGCGGATTCGAAAACCGAGGTCGCGCTGATCAAGATCGATGCGGATAATCTGCCTTTTCTGAAGATCGGCAACGTGCAGGCCTTGGATACGGGGGAATGGGTCATCGCCATCGGCAATCCGTTCGGACTCAAGGAGACACTGACGGTGGGCGTAGTGAGTGCTAAAGGACGCAGTAACATCGGCATCGCGGATTATGAAGACTTCATTCAAACAGATGCAGCCATCAATCCCGGCAATTCC
>CAYSXF010000403.1:0-4864 GCA_964434815.1 uncultured Lentisphaeraceae bacterium | reverse complement strand
ACACCTCTCTATTCGTCGGCAGCGTCAGATGTGTATAAGAGACAGCCACCGTCTCGACCGCATAATTGGCGTGCGGCGTGAACGCCGCGTCCAGCGACCCATCCGGCTGCAGACGGCCGAGATAGCCGGGTCCGGAGCTGATGTTGCCCAGTGACCAGAACCAGCCGCCGACAAGAATCTTGCCGTCGGCCTGCACCGCCACCGTCTCGACCTCGCCGCCGCTCACCACCGGATTGAAGTTGGTGTCCACCGTGCCATCCGCATTCAAGCGCGCGAGGTAAGTGTGATTCGTGCCGTTGAGCGTCGAGAACCCGCCGCCCACAAGCACCTTGCCGTCGGCCTGAAGCGCGAAGGCGTTCACGCCGGCGTTCGCATTGACGCTGAAACTGCTGTCCACCGTGCCATCCGCGAACAGCCGGCCTAGGCAAACGTGATTTTCCCCGCCCACTTGCGTGAAGGCCCCGCCCACCAGAATGGAGCCGTCAGCCTGCACCGCCAGCGCGCTGACCCCGCCATTCAGCACCGGGTTGAAGCTGCTGTCCAGCGTGCCGTCGGCGCCGAAGCGCGCCAGAAACCGGTTCGGCCCGCCTAGCCATGTAAAATTGCCGCCGATCAGCATGCTGCCGTCAGGCTGCACGGCCAGCGCGTAAGCCGCTCCGTTCGCGTATGGATTGAACCCGTCAGCCGTCGGCTCTTGTGCGCTGGCGTTGCGCAAACCTGCGAACATGAGCAAAGTAGGTAAAACGAAGCGCAGGGCACCCTTGGAATAAGCAAGTCGGCTCATGTCGGTCTTTTCCCTTCTGGCAAGCAGTAGCCTGCCATAAATTCGAAGTACGCGGATCCTTCACATGGATATAAAGAGAATAGCAGAACACCGTTTCCGATGCGATGGAATAAGGGGTAGTTTTGGCAGTGCGCTGACATGCAGCGTTTACATCCATCTGAATCCGGTTCGCAGTGGTGTCGTGTCACTTCACACCGCGTAGGATTGATAAACCAGCAATGGTCCGCCTTCGAACCTCAGCGAGATTACATTCCCGCTGGCTTCGTTCAAGGCGGCCTGCCACCAGCGGCTCAACCGCAGACCATCGAGCGGGTATTTCAGCCCTTCGGCCGACACCGCCGTGGAAGGGTCAAGAGAAAAAACGGATACCTGCTGCCCCATAGTCGCGGGCAAACTACCGGAATCCAGCAGCGGCGTGAACCAGCCGGTGTCGGTCAGCAGCAGCACAGAGGCCTCTTGCGCGAAATCGGCCAGCAGCGAGAGGTTTCCCAAGGTGTGATCCTCCCGCAGCCCCGTTGCGCCGAGAATCACCAAGTCCGTCCATCCACGCGAAACGCAGAAACGGAAAGCCTTCGCCAGATCGTTCGTCTCTTGCTCCCGCACGCAGACCACTTTATCGCGGCACCGAGCACGCAGACTCTCCGATGCGCTGTCGAGGTCGCCCACAATCCAAGAGGGCTCCAGGCCCACAGCGACCAATTTGTCAGCGGCGCCGTCGCAGCAGACGATCCGCTCCGCCGCGCTCAGCTCAGCCAAAGGCACCGCGTGCGTTGGGAAGGCGCCGTTCGCCAAGATCACTGTACTGGCTGAAAGAGAATTCATGATAAGTTTGCCCCTATGCTCACACGATCAGCATGCAGTCGCCGTAGCTGAAGAAGCGGTAGCGCTCGCGCACCGCCTCACGATAGGCGGCCATGATCCGTTCGCGCCCGGCCAGCGCAGAGACCATCATGATCAGCGTCGATTGCGGCAGATGAAAATTGGTGAGCATCGCATCGGTCGCCAGAAACCGGTAAGGCGGATAGATGAAGATCGAACTCGCCCCCGCGGCCTCCACCACGCTGCCGCCGTTCGCAGCCGCGACAGTCTCCAAAGTCCGCACGCTGGTGCTGCCTACCGCCACCACGCGGCCGCCCCGTGCGCGACACGCCTCGACCGCCTCCGCAGTCTCCGGAGGTATGCGGTAGCGTTCGGGGTCCATGCTGTGCTGCTCGACCTCAGCGGATTTGACCGGCTTGAACGTGCCAGGCCCAACATGCAGCGTAACATAGGCGCGCCGGACGCCTTTCGCATCCAGAGCGCCGAACAGAGCCTCGTTGAAATGCAGACCGGCTGTCGGCGCGGCCACCGCTCCGGTTTCGCGCGCGAAAATAGTCTGATACCGCTCGCGGTCGAGCCGCGCCTGGCGCGCGTCGCCGTCCCGATGAATGTAGGGCGGCACCGGCGTCAGACCATAATTTTCGAGAAGTTCCATCAGAGGCAGCTCGGACCGGAAGAGCACCGAGCACACGCCTTCTCCCGTGCGCTCAAGGATTTCAGCTTCGAGGCGACCCTCGGCGAACACGGCTTTCTGCCCGGGCCTGATGCGCCGCCCCGAGCCGCTGATGCACGACCAGCACTCAAGCTGCGCTGCGCGTAGGCGAACGTCACCGTGAACCGCTTCGGCAGGGCGCCTCGGCTCGTGAGGACACTCGCCCCACACACCGTTCCCGACCGGCAGAGGTTCGAGCAGCAGGAGTTCCAATGCACCCTGCGTGTCCGCCCACTGCCCTTGCAGGCGGGCCGGAAACACGCGGGTGTCGTTGAGAACAAGCAGGTCGTCAGCCGCCAGATACTCGGGCAGGTCGGTCACACAGCGGTGCTCGATGCGCCCGTTCGAACGGTGCAGCACCATCATGCGCGACGTGCCGCGCTCCGCAGGCGGCTCCTGGGCAATCAGCTCCTGCGGCAACTCATAGTCGAAATCGCTTGTCTGCATGGCGTCCTTGCGTCAGAGTCGCATCAGCGTTTGCGTCCCGGCAACACCGTATCCTTGGCCGTGCGCTTCGTTTCGGGATGATCCAACGTGTAGTGCAGGCCCCGGCTCTCCTTGCGGCGCATCGCGCTGCGCACGATCAGTTCGCCGACCAGCGCCAAGTTGCGCAATTCGAGGGTGTCGGGCGTAACGAGATAGTCGAAATAGTATTCGCGGATTTCGCGCCTGAGGTTGCGGATGCGCCGGCGGGCGCGCTCCAGCCGCTTGTCCGTCCGCACGATACCGACGTAGTCCCACATGCAGGTGCGGATCTCCATCCAGTTGTGCGCCACCATCACAGCCTCGTCGCTCGCCACGGCCGTCCCATACTGCCAGTCGGGAATACGCAGAGGTTCAGGGAGCCGCTGGGGATCGTTCGCCAGGCGCGCGGCAGCCGCGTGAGCGCACACCAGCGCCTCCAGCAGCGAGTTGCTGGCGAGACGGTTCGCGCCGTGAAGCCCGGTGCACGCGGTCTCTCCCACCGCATAGAGTCCGGGCAGCGAGGTGACGCCGTCCACGGTCGCCTGGACGCCGCCGCAGCAGTAGTGCGCCGAGGGTACGATCGGGATGAGATCCGTCGCCATGTCGATGCCGAACTTGAAGCACGTGTCGTAAATGTCCGGAAAGCGCTCGCGCAGAAACTCCTTGGACTTGTGCCGGATATCGAGGCAGCAGTAAGACGCGCCCGTGCGCTTCATTTCCGAGTCGATGGCCCGGGCCACGATGTCGCGGGGGGCGAGCGCGCCGCGCGGGTCATATTTCTTCATGAACGGGCGGCCTTCGGCGTCGACCAGCTCCGCGCCCTCGCCGCGCACGGCCTCGCTGATCAGGAAGCGCTTGGCCTGCGGATGAAAAAGGCAGGTCGGGTGGAACTGGATGAACTCCATGTTCTCAACAGCCGCGCCCGCGCGCCAAGCCAGCGCCACGCCGTCGCCCGTGGCGATATCGGGGTTGGAGGTGTAGAGATAGACCTTGCCGCAACCGCCGGTAGCCAACACCGTGCAGGGCGTGCGCACCGCATAAATCTCTCCCGAAGGTTGGTCCAGCACATATGCGCCCACGCACCGGTTCTCGCCCGGATGCTTCAGCCAGCCCGTGGTAATGAGGTCGATCACCACCGTATGCTCCAGCGTCTGGATATTCGGGTGTTTGAGCACGCGCTCCACCAGCACCGATTCGACGCGCTGCCCGGTGATGTCGCCCGCGTGCAGCACGCGGCGCTGCGAGTGGCCGCCCTCGCGCCCCAAATCGTAGCCGGGCGCGCCGTCGTCCCTCGGGTTGAACCGCACGCCGAGCGCCTCCAGTTCCGCGATGCGGGCAGGCCCGCCCGCAACGATGGCGCGCACGACGTCCTCGTCGCACAGCCCCGCACCGGCGATCAGCGTGTCCGAAACGTGCTGTTCGAAACTGTCCCCTGCCTCCATCACGCAGGCGATCCCGCCCTGGGCCCGATTCGTGTTGCAGTCGTCCAGCCGCTTTTTCGTCACCAGCAGCACCCGGCCGTGCGCAGCCAGGTTCAACGCGCTCATCAGGCCCGCGATGCCGCTGCCCACAACAAAGAAATCACAGGACTCGATACGCATTCCCATTTCACACTCTCCGACGATCCGAAACACATAAGCTCTCAAAAATGTTTTCCATGTTACCATTGTTCGTAATTTCATTAAAGACACCTTTTGAACCAAAGGCGGTTTTTTAGTATAGTGTTCTCCGTTTATCTGAACGAAAGGCTTTTATGATTCGAGTCAAAGTGGTCGGGGCTACGGGTTATGGCGGCGTCGGCATCACCGAACTGGTGCTGCAGCATCCCGAAGCCAAACTGGTTACCTTGGTCGCTCGCGAAGACGTCGGACAATCCATCGCGACGGTCTATCCGCATCTGGAGGGCTTCTGCGATTTGCCTGTGCTGGCCGCCGACGACCCTCGCGCAGCCGAGCCCGCCGACGTCGTCTTCTTCGCCACGCCCGACAAGGTCGGCATGTCCGCCGCACGCGCGGAGCTGGCCAAAGGCGCCAAGGTCATTGACTACAGCGGCGATTTCCGTTTCACCACGGTCGAGGCCTATG
>CAYSXF010000402.1:0-4868 GCA_964434815.1 uncultured Lentisphaeraceae bacterium | reverse complement strand
AGAGCTGCCCCGTCGCCAACACCGAGCGGGACGTCAACTTGCCGGGAACCGGCGCTTGGCCGTGGCAGCCGGGATACAGAACCCCGAGCAGCTTCTCAAGGAGGGAGATGACGGCGCCGGTTCCCGGCAAGTTGACGTCCCGCTCGGTGTTGGCGACGGGGCAGCTCTTGCAGGGAGACAGCGCTTCGGTCAGTGCGCTCAGGTTTTTCTCAAGCCATTTTTCCATAATCAGTCTCCTTTGGCGATACGCACGATCACGCTGGAGGCCCCCAGGTTCTTCAGCCCGAGCGCCAGCAGGCACCGCTCGGTCAGGCCGCGGCCTTGCCCGATCAAGTCCAGAATGCGTATGTTGTCTTCGCGGCAGAGCGTGAGGAAGTCTTTGAGCGTGAAGAGATGGATGTTAGGCGTGTTGTACCACTCGAACGGAATCTGCTTGCCTTTGGGCATGCGGCCGCTGAAGAGCAGGGTGCGCACTTCGAGGCAGGCGAAGTTCGGGAACGTGATCACCGCCACCCGCGCCACGCGGAGGATCTGGTGCAGCAGCTCGCGCGGCCGCTTGATGGTTTGAAGCGTCTCGCTGAGGACGGCCACGTCGAAGCTGTTGTCCGGAATCATGGCGAGGCCGTCATCGATATCCTCGAGCAGGATGTCGCAGCCCGAGCCGATGGCGCTGATGACCTGCTCGACGTCGATTTCCACGCCGTTGCCGTTGATGCCGCGCAGCTGCCTGAGGATGTTCAGGAGCGCTCCGTTGCCGCACCCGAGATCGAGCACGCGTCCGCCTTCCGGGATCAGGTCGATCACTCTCTGATAATGCCGCACCTGCCACTGCTTCATGCCTTTGTCGTCCGGCGCTTCCTGAGACTCGGAGCCGGGCGAGGGGGCGGTGGGCATGAAGGCCCCGATCACGCGCTTGAGGTCGCAGATGTGGGTCAGGAAGGCGTCATGCCCGGCTGCGGCATCGAGGTGGCAGTAAGACACCTGCTTCTTTTGGCGCAGCAGGGCGGTCACCAGCTCTTCAGACTGCTCGGGCATAAACAGCCAGTCGCCGCTGAGCGAGACGATCAGCACGCGCGACGAGATGTTGGCGAAAGCCGCGTCGAGGGTCTTGTAGCGCTCCTCGACGTCGTATTCGTCCATGGCCAGCGTGATGTGCAGGTAGGAGTTCGCGTCAAAGCGCTGAATGAACTTGTCGCCCTGGTACTGGAGATAGCTTTCGACCTGGAAGAACGTGCCGAAGTTGCGCTCGTGCGTGTCGCGGAAGCCGGGGTCGGCCGTCAGCCACTCGGAGCGCTTTTCGCGGCCGAACTTGGAGTCCATGAGCTGCTGCGAGAGGTAGGTGATGTGCGCCAGCTTGCGGGCGCTGGAAAGGCCTTTGTGGGGCGGGTTCGCGCTGTCATAGTAGTCGCCCGTGTTCCAGTGCGGATCGGCCACGATCGCGTGGCGCCCGACGATGTCGAAGGCGAGCGCCTGCGAGTTGAGGCTGGCGGCTGCGGCGATCACCATCGCCTTGTCGATTTCGGACGAATAGCGGATCAGCCATTCGAGAACCTGCATGCCGCCGAAGCTGCCGCCCATGACGCCGGCCAGCCGCAGGACGCCGAGCTGCCGCAGGAAGAGGCGGTGTACTTCGACGATGTCGCCGACCGTGATTTTGGGGAAGGCCGACCCGTACGGTTTGCCCGTGGCGGGGTTGACCGACGAGGGGCCGGTTGTGCCCTTGCAGCCGCCGAGGATGTTCGCGCAGATCACTTGGTAGTGGTCGGTGTCGATGCCCTTGCCGGGGCCGATCATGCCCTCCCACCAGCCGCTGGGATCCTTTTCCCCAGGGCGGAGGCCCGCCACATGCGCATCGCCCGTGAGCGCGTGGCAGACAAACACGACGTTGCAGTTGTCGGGTGTGACCGCGCCGCACCGTTCGTACGCGACCTCGATTTCCGGTAACACGCCGCCTTTCTCGAGCAGGAAACCTTCAGAGGGAAGTTTCAGCTTGAGGGTTTTGGTTTCAACGACTCCGACCGTCCGTTCGCTATGTGTGTCTTTGAGCATGCCCCTTTCAATAATGAGCTAAAGAATAACATGCGGATGGAGGTGTTCGCCAGATTAATTCGGGGGCCATTTTGTGGTGGCGGGCCATGAAAGGAAACCGTACCATACCGGTAATTGAACCCAAGAGGAGGCGAGATGGGACGCGTAGTGACATGGGACGAACTGACCGTCTTGCGCGAGCAATGGCGGAGCGCGAAGAAAACCGTGGTGTGGACCAACGGATGCTTCGACATCCTGCATGTGGGGCATGCGCGGAATTTGGCCGCCTGTAGGGCCTGCGGCGACGTGCTGGTGGTCGGGCTCAACAGCGACGCCTCGGTCCGCGCGATCAAGGGGCCGTCGCGGCCGGTCAACGCCGAGGACGATCGCGCCGAACTGCTGGCCGCCCTGAGCTGCGTGGACGCTGTCGTGATTTTCGGCGAGACGACGCCCGAGGCCGCGTTGGCGCGGCTCAGGCCGGACGTGCACTGCAAAGGCGAAGACTATGCGCCTCCGCACGGCAAGCCGATCCCCGAGGCCCGCGTGGTCGAGTCGTACGGCGGCCGCATCTGCTTTATTCCCCTGGTCCCCGGCCGCTCGACCACGGGGACGATCGAGAGAATCTCTAACTCCTGACGTAGGACCGGTCCCAGTCCTTCATCACCGGGTCGAAGCCGAGCGCGGCAATGGCAGCCGCCACCTCGCGCAGCGAACGCGCATCCGCCACTTCGAACTGAGCTTCGGCCTCTGTCTTTTCGGTGTAGCCGCCCGGCGTGGTCTTAGCGCCCGCCGACATCTTGGTCACGGCCAGCTTGACGAGCTGCTCGCGGAAGCCGGGCGCCTCGCGCGTGGAGAGAGTCATCGTGACGTCCGGCAGTTGGGTCCGCAGGGCGCACATGAGCTGCACCAGGTTCGCGTCAGACACGGGGTGCGGCGGCGGCAGGCCGCCGCGCGCGGGGCGCATGCGCGGGAAGGAGACCGCCACCGAGGTGCGCCAGTAGCGCTTCTGCAGGTACGAGGCGTGCAGGCCGAGGTAGAAAGCCTCCTCGCGCCAGTCGTTAATGCCCAGCAGCGAGCCCAGTCCGACGAAGGTCATGCCGGCCTGCGCGGCGCGCTCGAAAGAGTCGATGCGGTTGGCGAAGTCGCGCTTGGGGCCGCTCGGGTGGAACTGCGCGTAGACCCTGGGGTTGTAGGTCTCCTGAAACATCGTCATGCCGTCCACGCCCGCGCCGGTCAGCAGCGTGTAGTCTTCGAGCGAGAGCGAGTAGATTTCGATCTGCACGGAGGCGACGCGGTGTCGGATTCGGCGCGTGAGCTCCGCGAAGTAAGCGGGCGGCGTGTGCGTGAGATCCTCGCCTGCCACCAGCAGGATGTGGCCGAAGCCCTGCTCCGCGAGGCACTCGGCTTCGACGACAGCCTCGTCCAGCGTCAGGGCGCGGCGCACGGTGTTCCGCGTGTCGCGGTTGAACCCGCAATAGGAGCAGCCGTTGCAGCAGAAGTTGGAGACGTAAAGCGGCGCGAAGAACTGAACCGCCTGGCCGAACCGCTGGCGCGTCCAGTGCGCGGAGAGTTGGGCGAGGGGCTCGAGATAGGCCGCGGCCGCAGGGGAGACCAGCGCGGCCAGATGGAGCGGATCGATATGGCCCGAAGCTCCGAGCGCGGCGGTCACGTCATGCTCGGTGCGGGACTGGATGAGCGAGCTGACTTTCTCGGGCGGCCACTCGGTCAGAAGATCGCGGAAATGGTTGGACTGGGTCATAGGAAGATCAGAGGTTGGAGAGGTTTAGCGGTTCGTGTTGGTCATTGGTCACTGGTCATTGGTCACTGGTCATTGGTCACTGGTTATTGGTCACTGGTTATTGGTCACTGGTCATTGGTCAGTAGGCACGGGACAATGGTCATTGGCCGGAGGTTGGAGAGGTTCGCGGTTCGGCGGGGCTGTCCTCTTTTTGTTCTTTCTTTTCAAAGCGCACGCACAAGTCTGTGGCCTGCGTCTCCTTGTTCGAGAGGCCGCAGCGCTGGCTGAAGGGATTCACGACGAAATGCTTGCACCAGGCGCAGCTCCGCTGCCGCTCGTCGTCGCTGAAGACGGAGGGCAGGCGCGGCTTGTCGGCCTCGGTGAAGACGCGCGGCCGCGACGCGGTGTGCGCGAACGGCGTTTCCGCTGCGGAGGCATAGCGCGCCCCGCACGCCGTGCAGATGAAAGCCTCGCCGGTTTTTTTGAAGCCGTCGTAAACGGGCTCCGCCCGCACGAGCGTGACGGCGCGACAAACAGCGCAGTGGATTTCCATCGATTTCATAGTGAGTTTGAACGTCAGAAAAGGATTCATTTCAAAATCGGAAAATCAGAAATGAAACGTGCAAGAGTGTAGCTGAGACGGGTCTGGAAACAAGCCGAAAAAAAAGAAAGTCCGTGCAGGCCCCGTGCAGGCCGTGCATCGCTATCGCGCCGACGGGTCTTTTCTCGCGCAAAAAATAAGCGCGTCCGAAAAATCGGCGGGGAGCGAAAAAAGGCCTTTTTTATTGGTCTTTTTGCGGTTTTCAGATGGTTAATCGGCGCTTCTTTTGACACTTGCCAAGAGCGGCCGAAAAAGTTTTTTCACGTTTTTTGAAAACTGTTCTTGATTTTTCCGAAACAACGATTACAGTAATTGTTAAAACAATATTTCGCTACATAGGTTTTTGATGTGGCGGACGTTGTTTTAATGGTTCAACCAACAGAAAGGATCAGCGCAATGGCCACAGTTAAGAAGGCAGCTCCTGCGAAGAAGGCGGTTCCCGCAAAGAAAGCAGCTCCTGCAAAGAAGGCTGCTCCTGCGAAGAAAGCGGCTCCCGCGAAG
>CAYSXF010000401.1:0-4886 GCA_964434815.1 uncultured Lentisphaeraceae bacterium | reverse complement strand
AGTCGAGGTCTTCGTCGGCTTTCTCTTGGAACATCTCGCGCATGAGGTGCCAGACGGCGATCATGAGGCCAACGAACAGTGCGATGATCGCATAGCTCAGAATGGGGATTTTGGAGGTCATCCTTGCAATGCCCCACAGCGAAATGCGCAAGTTGAGCAGGCTCGGCACAAGCAAGGCTATCAGTACAAGCTGGAGAAGGAAAAGCAAGGGTGTGCGTTTCTTGAACGCGTGAAAAAAGACGAAAAGGGCGATGGCTGTCGGGAAAAGAAGCTGCATGAAGATGTAGCTCCAGCCGAAGCTAGGAACCCATTGGGATAACTCTCCAGCCAGCGTGGTGGTGAAAACGCGCAGAATCGGCCGCAGCGCCGGCGTCGCAATGGCCGAGCACTGAGCTGCGGCTTTCCAAAGGACGACCACGGCGACGATCGTGCCTGAAAAGCCGACTAGTATTGCTCCCAGAATTCTGGAGGCGGTCACCTGCTCGTTAAGGATCAGCGCCCGCAGCAGACAGATTCCTCCGATCGGCAGCAGCAGCAGGAAAAGCGGCGATTCGACGCTACAGGCCGTAAGAAGGAAGACGCTGAGGAACAGGGAGAAAAGGTGCTCGCTCTGATCATAGGAGATCAGCAGGTTGATGATCATGAATAAGAGCATCAGATCGAATGTGTAGGGGTAAAGGCGCGTCGAGGCCAGCCAGAACGGGGCGCAAAAAGCGAGTGTCAGCGCAGCGCCGATCCCGCCCAGCACAGCCGCATGCGAGACGCGGCGATTATGAGCCAACACGGAGAAAGGGATGGAGACCGAGCCGTCGGAGTTGATCGCGAAGCTGGACTCCTGTTTGGCGTTCGTGTCATCGCTGTCGCCGGCGTCGCGCAGGCGCGGCGGCAGCGCGGCCATTGCGCCGCCCGGATCTTCGCAGGCGAAAATGAAGACCAGCCTGGCCGTGATCAGATAAAAGAGAGACACGGCCACGGCGCCGCAAGCTGCGCAGAACAGGTTGAGCCGCAAGGGAAGGGTGCCGTAATGGAGGGCGGCAATCCCGCGCGCCGCGAGCATGAAGATCGGTTGGGCGAGATCATCCTGTTGGCAGAGGCCAGCGGCGGTTGCGGTCAGAAAGGCAGATGATCCGGGATAGACGCAAGGGAAAACGGTGAGGTAGTAGACGACAAGCGGCAGGATGCCGGTGAACGGAATAAAGAGCCGGAGCAGTTGCCACGGCGTCGCGAGTATGTGCTTCTTGAAGAACCCCATAATCTGGTCTCCCAGTTTGTCCTAAAGGCACTCGTTTACAAAATTGATGGGCTGGAGTCGGCTTGCGCGCGCTGGCACCAAGACCTGCCGCCATAGACTCCCGCCCGAGAGAAATCGAAGGGTTTGAAGCCGAGCGACACTGCGGGCGAACTGCGTCTTAGGCGGAAGTCGCGGGCACCGGGGTCCCTGAACAGCGGATCGGCCTCGGCGCCTTCCTTGTCGCGTCCGGAGGCCTGCCACGCTTGGAAACTCATGCCGCTGAAGTCGACCGGCCCGCTGGTCTGCCACCAGAGGTTATTCTTCCACTCGACGTTGACCTTGATGGCGTTCGGTTTGAGTGCGGGCCCCTTGTCCCAAAAGATGATGTTGTTCTCAAAGGTGAACGAGCGGTGCGGTTCGGCGCGCGTGGCGGCGATCTGGTGCGGTTTGCTGAAGCACAGGATGTTGTTGCGGATCACGTTGTCGCGGCCGTAATGCTGGTGGAACGAGCCGTCGGTGGTGTCGTAGACGAGGTTGTTCTCCATCAGGATGCCCTCGGAGCCCTCGTCGGTGTAGAGGCCCCAGCCGCCGTAGGTGTACGAGTCCACGTCGAAGATCACGTTGTCGCAGACGCGCGTGCCGAACGATGTGCCAAGCGTGTAGACGCCGCCCATGTCGCCCAGCGCCCCTTGGCCGATCTTGTGGATGCGGTTGAAGGCGACGGTGTTGCGCTGCGCCACGCTGCCCTTGTAGCCCCAAACCCAGCCCACAGAGACGCCCGTGTAGTAGTGGTCGCTGATCTCGTTGTGGGTGATCCGGTTGTCGGCGCTGTGGCCGATCCACACGGCGGTGGCGCTGGCGTGAAAGCGCCCGCCTCCCTTGACGATGCAGTTGTCCACCACGTTGAAGCCCGTGCTGTAGGCGTTGACTGAGGTGACGACGCTGGCCGGAGCGGCGCTGGCGCCCTTGCCGCCGGGGTCGCCGATGCGGATGCCGCCCGCGCCAAGGTCGGTGAGGGCGCAATGTTCGATGCGGTTGCTGACACAGCCCGCGCGGAACCAGATGCCGTATTCGCCGGTGTGGGCGATCTCGCAGTCGCGGAAGATGATGTTGTGCGCGCCGTCGGCCATGACCGCGGCTTCAGTGCGGGCAGCGGCCTGCATGGGCTCGAACTGAGTGGGGCCGGGCTTGTTCACGTCGCCCAACACGGCTGATCCGATGAAAGCCTTTTCGACTTGGTCGGCGCGGCGCGGAGAATCGGAGTAAAGAAAGGCCAGATGCTCGAAGGTGATGTGCTTGACGTAGTTGGTGGCGTCGGGTCTGCCCTTGAATACGATGAGCGTCTGAAGACCGGAGACAGGCGCGTAAACCTCCGCATGGTCCGGCTTTTCCCCTTTGAGCGGGCGGTAGAGAACTTTGCCGTGGCAACCGTCGTAGAACCACTCGCCGGGCGCATCGAAGGCGGCGCGTACGTTTTCGATGTAGTAAAGGGAGTTCGTGCGCCACGGGTTCCACGTTTTCCACTTCGCGCCCTGGGTCAGCAGCGCTCCGGTTTCCGCGTCGTAGCCGAGGATGATGCGGCGCGTGGTGTCCCAGTTGTGGTGAACCACGACCTGCGCGTAGCGGAGTTCCTCTTGGGGCGAGCCTGCGAGCGGTGCGAGGTCGCCCGGTCGGCCGGTGATCCGGTCTGCGGCGTACTCTGCACGCGGGTTCTGGTTGGTGCACAGGATCTGCTTCAATGCCTGCGGGTTGAGAAATCCGGTGTTGGGATGACGGGCGCGTACGGCCCGGCGTCCGTTGACATAGAGGCTTTCGAAATAGGCCGGGGTGCCGTCGCTGTTCCGCGGGATGCCGGTTTCCCAGACGCCGTCGGTGGTGATGCGCCAACCGGATACAGCCCGGCCTCCGATCACGCGCGAGTCCGGGCCTTCGCCGACATAGGCGACCGGGGCGTCGGCGGTGCCCGAGTCACACGGCTCGAAGACGAGCGGCTCGCTCAGAGGGAAAAGGCCACTCTTCACATGCACGGTCCATGCGCCGGTGTCGCCCGACTGTTTGGCGGACCGGATGACGTCGCGCGCCTGCGTCAGCGTGGCGAAGGGGTGGCGCTTGGTGCCGTCGGCGGGATTGGACGTGTCGCCGGGCGGCGCGACATAAATATCGGCCGCGTGCAGCGCGCATGTTGTGAGAATGACGGTGAGAAAGATGATCGTTTTCATGGGGGAGACGGGTCAGCGGAACTTGGCAAGGTCGCACTTGTCCATGTCGTCGAACTCTTGATTCTCTCCGCCCATGGCCCAGACGAAGGCATAGCCCCCGGTGCCTGCGCCGCAGTGAACCGACCAGGCGGGCGAAAGGACCGCTTGTTTTTCTCTCAAAGCCACGTGGCGCGTCTCGTCCGGCTCGCCGAGGAAGTGCATGACCGTGCCGTTTGGCGGCAGGTCGAAATAGCAGTAGACCTCGGTGCGGCGGTCGTGCGTGTGGGGCGGGAACGAGTTCCAGACGTTGCCTTCGTGCAGTTCGGTGAAGCCCATCACGAGCTGGCAGCTTTTGATAAATCCGGGACGGATATACTGATAAATCGTGCGACGGTTGCATTCGGCGGGTGAGCCAAGCTCCAGTCGGTTGGCGTCCTTCAGGCCGGCCTTGGTGGTCGGGTAGTCGGCGTGGGCCGGATAGGATATCAGGTAAAACTGGGCCGGTTTGTCGGGACTCACGCTGGAAAACAGGATGCCGCGGCTGCCGCGACGAATGTAGAGGCACTCGCGCGGGGCCATTTCATACGTGGTGCCATCCACCACGACGGCGCCGGGGCCGCCCAGGTTGATGATGCCCGCTTCACGGCGTTCGCAGAAGTAGGTGCAGGCCATTTCGCGTCCGCCTTTGAGCTCAAGCGGCTCGGAGGTGGGTACGATGCCCCCGATGACGGCGCGGTCGACGTTCGTGTAGACCAGTTCCAGCTTGCCGGTTTGGAAGAGGCTTTCCACCACGAAATCCTTACGCAGCTCATCCGTGGTCATCCGTCGATAAGAGAGCCGGTCGGAAGCTTCAATTGTGCGCATACAATCTCCTTGTGTCTATCTAACGCCAAACGTCATGCGGTAAAGTATAGCAAAGACGGGGCTGTTCAACCAAGACCGGAATTAGCGCTAGAGGGAAACTTCTGACTGTCGCACCATAGGCCGGTCATGTATGATTGATACAAAGGAGCATGACCATGAGCCTGTTTCGCATCCTCTTCCCTCTCGCGCTTGCCCTTGTCTCTGCCGCCAGCGCGGGCGATCTCGACAACCGTTTCAGGCTCTCGCTTGCGCGCGTTTTGCAAGGCGGGCCGCCGTACTTCACGAAGGACTTTGTTCTCGCCGACGCTATCCCGACCCACACGCGCCGCTTCACCGAGTTCAGCGGAGACGTCTCCGGGCGCTATCTGGATTCCCTTGCCCGCGCCGAATCTGTGACCGGAGAGAAGATCCCTGCGATCGGTCAGATCGTCGATGGCCTTGCCAACGCGCAGAAACCCGCCGGTTTCTTTGGAGACTCATTCCCCGACGGCGAGATCAAGCCCTTTCCGCACATGGCCCTGCTGTGGGGCAACGGCCGGATGCTCACCGGACTCGTCGAAGTCCATCTCCGCCGCGGCGATGCCAGGTCGCTC
>CAYSXF010000400.1:0-4890 GCA_964434815.1 uncultured Lentisphaeraceae bacterium | reverse complement strand
GTCAAGGCCCGCAAAGGCGGCCTGATCGGCTGCAGCATGGTCTCCGACGCCTTCTTCCCCTTCCGCGACGGCGCGGAGGTCGGCATCCGCGAAGGCATCACCGCCATCGTCCAGCCCGGCGGCTCCATGCGCGACTGGGACGTGATCGACTGCTGCAACGACGCCAACGTCGCCATGGTCTTCACGGGCCAGCGCAGCTTCCGGCACTAAACCCAGTAAAACGCTCAACTTTCCCAGATATCAATAAGGGTTCTTGCACTGCCGTAGCTCATAAGCTACACTTATCACCATGAAAGAGCGCGAACTTCGCGAATTTCTGACTGAGACAGGAAAAACCCTTTTCGGGATTGGCTTGTAGGGCTCAGGGATACTCAAGCTCGTGCCCGAATCCGCATCCGTCTCAACCGTGTACGCTTCGGAAACTTTGGTGATTTCAAACCCGTAGGTGAGGGTGTCTACGAACTGAAACTCGACTTCGGGCCTGGATACCGAGTGTATCTGGGGCAAGATGGCGATGTCATTGTGATCCTGCTCTGCGGAGGAGATAAGCGAACACAGACCAGGGATATTGCAACTGCCATAGAATTTTGGAAATCCTATTGCATGAGGAAAAGCCAATGAATAAATCAACCGTTAGCTATCGAGACGAACTTATCAAGGATTTATCCGATCCCGCTGAAGCCGCCGCTTATCTTAATGCTGCACTTGAGGACGGAAGTCAGGAGATTTTTCTCATGGCATTACGCGACATCGCGGAGGCCAAGGGCATGACCAAACTCTCCAAGAAAACAAAGCTGAATCGAGAGAGCTTGTACCGTATGCTTTCCGACAAAGGTAACCCGCAACTCTCCAGTCTGACAACCCTTCTTGACAGCGTCGGTCTGCGGCTCGCAGTCCAAGTCCGCCAACCGCCCATGGCCTGACATTTTATAGCTCCCCGTGCCAAGACTTACGCGTTCTTCATGGCCTTCATGACTTCTTTCGTATTCCTTTTGCTTCGTGATTGCCTAAACCCGCAAAATAGGTTATATAATTACGGGAAAGCGAAATGAATCGGAGGTCATTTATGCACGTCAACGCTCAGGTTGCCGCTTTCATGAAGCAGTTCCCCCACGAGGGGCTCACATTCGACGACGTCACACTCGTCACACGATATGCCGATTTCCTGCCGGAGGAGACCAGCCTCTCCACCCGGTTCACGAGCCGGATCACCCTCAACATCCCGTTTGTCAGCGCGGCGATGGACACCGTCACCGAGGCCGGCATGGCGACCGCCATGGCCATGCTCGGGGGCATCGGCGTCATCCACAAGAACCTGCCGCCCGACATTCAGGCGCAGCATGTCCGCCGCGTGAAGCACTACCTCAACGGACTCATCATGAAGCCGGTCGCGTTTCACGCCAGCGACACGCTCACCTACGTCCGCGAGTACCGGAACGAGCACCACCTGTCGTTCAGCGGCTTCCCGATCTTCGACGACCAGGACCGCCTCGCGGGAATCGTGACGTCGAGCGATATCCGTTTCGCGAAGAAGACCGCGACCCGCGTCGCCGACGTGATGACCACGCGCGTCATCACCGCCGAGTCCGGCACGACGCTGGAGCAGGCCTACGCCATCATGATGGAGAACAAGATCGGCAAGCTCCCCATCATCGACAAAGAGGGCCGGCTCGTGGGCCTTTATTCCTTCACGGACGTGCAGGAGCTGGTCGAGAACGCGCAGCCGCTCTACACGCGCGACAGCCGCTACCGGTTGCGCGTGGCGGCAGCCGTCAGCGCAGGCGACCACGAGCGCATGGCCCTGCTCGCGAATGAAGAGGTCGACGTCGTGGTGGTCGACAGCGCGCACGGGCATTCCAAAGGCATCCTCGACATGGTGTCGTGGATCAGCAAGCACTATCCCGACATCGACATCGTCGGCGGCAACGTGGCCACGGCCGACGGCGCTCTGGCCCTTTACAAGGCCGGCGCGCACGCCGTCAAGGTCGGCATCGGCCCCGGCTCCATCTGCACGACACGCGTCGTGTGCGGCGTCGGCATCCCGCAGATCACGGCCGTGTTCCAGGCCTCGCAGGCGCTGGACAACGCGATCCCTGTCATCGCGGACGGCGGCATCCGGCTCTCCGGCGACGTGCCCAAGGCGCTGGTCGCAGGCGCTGAAACGGTGATGCTCGGCTCGATCCTCGCAGGCACGGAGGAGAGCCCCGGCGAGAAGATCATCCACGAAGGACGCCACTACGTCGTCTACCGCGGCATGGGCAGCCTGGCCGCCATGAAGGAAGGCAAGGGCAGCCGCCAGCGCTACGGACAGGACAACGTCACGGACGACGAACTCGTGCCGCAGGGCATCGAGGGCATCGTGCCGCTGGCTGGCTCGGTGAAGAAGATCATGACCCAGTTCTGCGGCGGCCTGCGCTCGGCGCTCGGCTACTGCGGCTCGCGCACCATCGCGGAGCTCAAGCGCGACGGGTCCTTTTACCGCGTCACCAACGCGGGCGTGCGCGAGGCGCATCCCCACGACGTCAAGATCATCAAAGAGGCCCCGAACTACCGCTCATAAAAGCCTCAGTAAACGTCCGGTTTTTGTTTGCGCCTGACACCCGTTTTGGGCTAACATACGACCATTCAATACGGATTTGGAGTGCCGGTATCATGCGCAGATGTATGACCCGGCCCAACCTCTAGGAGAACATCATGGCTTATCAGATTACAGACAAGTGTGTCGCTTGCGGTTTGTGCAAGGACGCCTGCCCGGTCGAAGCGATCAACGAAGGCTCCCCCCTCTACACGATCGACGCCGACAAGTGCATCGATTGCGGCTCGTGCGCAGGCGAGTGCCCGAACGAGGCGATCATCGCCGGTTAAACCGAAGCGCTGTTCCATAAAGCGGCAGGTTTCCACCTGCCGCTTTTTTTCTTGGACTGCCCATGCGCTACGCGATCGTATCTGATCTCCACGCCAACCTTGCGGCCTGGAAGACCGTCCTGGCCGACATCGCCGACATGAGGGTCGACAAGATCATCTGTCTCGGCGACGTGGCGGGATACGGCCCCAATCCTGTCGAGGTTCTCGAATCGGTTTACCGCGTCGTGCAGGACACCCTGATGGGAAACCACGATGCCGCGGTCTGCGGCAAGTTGAATCCCGACACCTTTTCTCCGCGGGCCAAAGCAGCCGTACTGCGGCACAGGGAGTTGATCTCCCAGACTGGGATGGACTGGCTGAAGTCCCTGCCGCTCATGTGCGACGCGCCCGGATTCCGCTGCTCTCACGGCGATTTCTCCAACCCTGCCGGCTTCCGCTACATCATCGATCCCGAAGATGCTCTCCCCTCATGGAAAGCGACCCAAGAGCAGCTTCTGTTCGTCGGCCACTCGCATTTGGCCGGCATCTACGTGATCGGCGACAGCGGCGCGCCCCACTTTGTCGATCCGTGCGACTTCGAGCTTGAGAGCGGCAAGCGCTATATCGTCAACCCCGGCAGCGTCGGATACCCGCGCGTAGGCGAGTGCCGCTCGACCTACTGCGTGTTCGACGACGAAACTAAAACCGTCACCTTCCGCCAGCTCCCGTTCGACTCCGACGGATACCGCAAAGCGCTCAAAGAGGCGGGTCTGGGCGACGACCCTTGGCTGCAGCAAAATGGGACTCAGCGGCGCGTGCCATGGCTGCGCGACCGCCTTTCCTTTGCCAAAACATCCGCTGCCGGGCAGCACGACCAAGACCTGCACGAGCATGCGCGCATCGATCTTCAAAGCAGCAAGAGCCACCGGACACCCCTCCTCATCCTGCTCGCCCTCGCCGTGTGCGCGGCACTCGCCGCCGGCGCGTACGCCGTCCGCGCGCGACGAGAAGCGGCCCGAGCGGCCTATGCGGTCACAATCCCCGACTTCGACCTGTCGTCGCTCAACGCCTATCCGCTCGCGCCGCCGGACAAGAACCTGTTGCCCACACTGCCGGCAACGCTCAGCTCTGGCGCGCGCATGGAGGGGTGGCGTTATGCCTTCGACGACCGCACCAAGCAGTCTTTCAGCGCAGCCCTGCGCGACGGAGCGCTTCTGCTCAGCGTCCGCAACGCGGGGCCGTACAGGGTCCGGCTCGAATCCCCGCTCATCAACCTCGCAGGCACACAGCTTCACGCCCTGCGCCTACGCGGCCGCATCCGCAAACCCGGAGTTTTCTCGGGAACGGTCTTCTATCAGCTCGTCACTTACACCACGGAATCGGACGGCACGCTGGCTCTGGGCTCGACGCACAGCTTCGAGGTGCGCGACAACAAGCGCAAGGCTCCGATACCGACTGGCACGCTGAACCGCAAGATCGAACTCGGCAAGACCGTGTCGCACGTCCGCTTCCGCATCGAGGCCTCGTTCGACGGCACGCTGGAGATCGAGCAGCCCCTGCTCGCCGGCGAACCCCTCAAACCGGCTGCGGCAAAGGAGCCGTCCGAATGATCAAGAACATCCCCGATGAGGTTTGGGCCTTCGACTGCGAGTGGGTGCCTGACTTGCAGGCCGGACGGCTGCTCTACCACCTGCCGGACGAGCTGCCCTCGCAGGAGGTCTTGCGCATCATGTGGGAACAGGGAGGCGCGACGCCAGAGAACCCGGCACCTTTCCTGCGCACGCTCTTCTGCCGCGTGGTCTCCATCGCCATGGTCATCCGCCGCACGTTCAAGAACGGCGAGGTGCAGCTCTATCTGCAAGCTCTGCCAGAGGACCCCGACGATGCGGCCCAAGACGAGCCCTACATCCTGAGACGGTTTCTGCAGGACGGGGTGGCGGCGCGGAATCCTCAACTGGTCGGATTCAACTCACGCAACTCCGACCTCCGCATTCTCACGCCTGTCTCTTATACACATCTCCGAGCCCACGAGACAGGCAGAAATCT
>CAYSXF010000399.1:0-4892 GCA_964434815.1 uncultured Lentisphaeraceae bacterium | reverse complement strand
GTCAGATGTGTATAAGAGACAGACATGGACCGGCTCAAGGGCATGACCAGCAAGGAGGGCCTGCACCCCGACATCGTCGCGGGCATGTTCGGGTTCGACTCCGGCGAGAAGCTGGTGCGCGAGCTCATCGACATGCAGCCCAAGAAGGACGTGATCGAGGGCATGACCGACCAGCGCATGCTCGAGCGCCACGGCGAGCTGATCGACCAGCGCTCCATCGAGCGCGCTGCCGAGGCCGCGATCCACAACGACGTGCGCGCCCGGGTCCTGGCCCGCGAGCTCAACGCCCTGGCCAAGGCCACCGGCTCACCCCGCCTGCTGGCCAAGGCCGCCGCGGAGGCAGCAGACGCCGCGATCAACGCCAAGAAGGTCAAGGACCTGCAGCCCAAGCAGTACACGATCGCCGAGGGCAAGGCGGGCCGTGCATCGCTCGAGGCGTTTAAGAAGGGCGACACCCAGACCGCCGCCATCCAGAAGCGCGGCCAGCTGCTGAACAACGCCCTGGCCAAGCGCGCCGCCGAGGCGCAGGCGTCGATCGAGAAGGCGCTGCAGTACCTCAAGAAGTTCGACAAGGCCAGCGTGCGCGAGCGCCTGGACGGCGAGTTCCTGGCGCAGATCGACAAGATCCGCGCGAGCGTTGACCTGCGCAAGAACCCGAGCGGCGTGAACCGCGCCACCGAGTCCCTGGAGAAGTGGGCCGATGGCCTGCGCGACTCGGGCTACGAGCCCCAGATCGCCGACTGGTTGCAGGAGCTGCAGACCCCGACGAGCTACAAGGAGCTCACGGTCGAGCAGTTCACCGGCCTGCACGACACGGTCAAGAGCCTGGAGTACATCGCCCGCGAACAGAAGAAGGTGCGCGTCAAGGGCGAGATGCAGGACCTGCAGGACGTGGTCGGCAAGCTGGTCGAGCGCATGGACGAGCGCGGCGAAAAGTTCACCAAGGCCGACCTGCTCGAGCCCCCGAAGGCCAGGGTCGACGGCTACTGGACGGCGCTCACCCACTGGTTGGGCGTGAAGATGCGCATCATCGGCGCGGACTTGAAGCCCACCGAGTACAAGTTCAACAAGTACGACATCCACGAGATCGACGGCCCGTTTCGCGAATCCATCCTCGACCCGATGCTGGCCGCCAACTACCGCAAGGTGGACCTTACCAAGATGGTAAGTGACGCCGCCGGCAAGGTCGGTGAGTCGCTCGGCAAGGAATGGCAGGAGTCGCTGTACAACCTGGTCAAGAACGACAAGCTGATGGACCCCGACCTCGGTGGCCTGATGAAGATCACCCGGGGCCGGATGCTGGGCATCGCCCGCCACGTCGGCAACGAGAGCAACTTCGACAAGCTGACCAAGGGCTACAAGTGGGAATCGGCGGATGTCTGGCAATTCCTGCACGACAACATGACCGCCAAGGACTGGCAGGCGACCCAAGCGCACTGGGACAGCTTCGACCCGCTGTGGAAAGAGACCCAGGCCATGATTATCCGCCTCGGCGGCGTGCCTCCACCGAAGATCCCGGCGCGGGAATTCGACACCAAGTTCGGCAAGGTGACCGGCGGCTACTCGCCGATCGACTACGACCCGCTGCGCTCGAAGCTCTCGGTGCGCAAGGGCGAGTTCGACCTGGGCTCGACCGATCGGGTGGGCGAAATGACCGCCTACAAGGCGAGCACCACCAGCAACGGCTCGCTGATCGCCCGCAAGCAGGGCTACAGCGACCGGGTGAACCTGGACTTCCACAGCGCCGACGCGCGCATCCGCGACACGATCCACGACCTGGCTTACCGGGAAGCGCTGCTCGACGCCACCAAGATCATGGACAGCGCGGACTTCCGCGAGAAGTTCATGCTGACCTACGGGCGCGAGGAATACGCCGCGCTCGCTGACTGGCTGAAGTCAGTGCGCGACCAGAACGTCATGGACCCGCGCACCCGCGGGTTCGACAAGGCGATGGCCTACACCCGCCAGGGCGTGGTCCTGACCGGCATTGGCTACCGGGTGAGCACGGTGCTCAAGCACGGCGGCGCCGCGGCGTTCAAGTCGTTGGGCTATCTTGGCACCGGCGAGGGCGCCAAGTACTTCGCCGCTCGCCTGGCGCGCATGGGCACCGGCCACATGATGGAAGACATCCGCGCAGCCCAGGAGAAGTTCCCCGAGATCCGCGCTCGCATGCTGCAGATGGACCGGGACTTCAGCAGCGGCACCGCTTCGATGTACGAAGCCGAAAGCTGGAAGGAAAAGAACGACCGCTTCGGCCACGCGATGGTCGCCTGGTCCGACGCCCTGTCCGCGGTGCCCACCGCCTGGGCGGCCTACGACCTGGCCAAGACCTCCGGCGTGCCCGAGAGCATGGGCGGCACGGGCCAGCCGATGAGCGAGGAGGCCGCCGTCAGCTACGCCAACAGCGTGGTGCGCCAGGCGCACGGCTCGGCGCTCGAGGTGACGCGCTCCAACTTCATGCAGTCGCGTGGTGCAAAGGGGTTCTTCGGCGCGTTGTACGGGTTCATGAACAACACCTACGGCCAGACCGCAGACATGCTCGACAAGTCGATCAGCGGGGGCTACTTCAAGAACAACCCAGCGGTGGCCGCGCGGCTGCTCGCCACGCTGATCGTGCCCGCGCTATGGACCCAGTGGCTCAAGGACTCCGGCCCAGGCTCGGAGGAGAGCACGTTCACCTGGGCGGCCAAGGCCATCACCGGCGAAGTTGCGGCGATGGTGCCGTTCGTGCGCGATGCGGTGTCGCTGCTCGAGAGCGGGCGCAGCAGCACGGTGGCGCCCACTCAGATGGTGACCGACGCAGTCAACAGCGGCAAGGACATCTGGCACGAAGCCCAGGGGCAGCAGACGCGGCTCATCCAGGACCTGTCGAACGCGATCGGCGAGTGGGCGCACATCGCAGGGCTAGGCCAGCTCGGCCACATCCTGCAGTACATGCGCGACACCGCCACCGGCAAGAAGCACGCCGACAGCACCGCGATGGAAGTCAAGGAAGCCGTGATCGGTGGCAAACCGTCCAAGTGACGGTGTGCAAACGCCGACCACCGCCATGCAGAATTCTCAGGAATAAAGGGGCACTCCGATGACCATCTCGTCCACCGTCCGCAAGGCCGGTCCCTACGTCGGCACCGGACTGGTGTCGAGCTATGTGTTCGCGTTCAAGGTGTTCCAGGCAAGCGATGTCCTGGTGCAGCAGACCGACACCAGCGGCAACATCACGACGTTGGCACTCACCAGCGCCTACACCGTCTCCCTGAACTCGGACCAGAACGCGAGCCCCGGCGGCACCGTCAACCTAGTGACCGCGCTGCCCACGAGCTACCAGCTCGTGATCGGCTCCCAGGTCTCGCAGTTGCAGTCGACCGTGATCACCAACAACGGCGGGTTCTACCCGACCGTGGTGACCGACGCGCTCGACAAGCTGACCATCCTGGTGCAGCAGCAACAGCAGACGCTGAACAGCTCCTTGCAGTTGCCGTTCGCGGTAAGTGGGGTGAGCACCGTGTTGCCCGTGCCGGCAGCGAACAATCTGCTGACTTGGAACTCTGCAGCCACGGCGCTGCAAAGCACTCCGCTTTCGCAGATCGCCACGCAGATCGCCTACGGCACGAGCGCCGCGCAGCAGTTCAGTGGCACGGGATCGCAGACCGCGTTTGTGCTGCCCGCCACCGCGGGCTCCGTGAACAACGTGCAGGCGTTCGTCAGCGGGGTGCGTCAGTATCCGACTAAGGACTACACCCTGAGCGGGGACGGGGTGACCGTCACGTTTTTGTCGGCACCTTCCGCCGGCACAAGCAACATCCTAATCAGCTATCAGCAGGGCCTGAGTCAGGGCTACACCGACAGCGCCGCGTCGAGATTCTCGCGTTCGAAATAGCGGTTGAAGGTGTCGGCAAACAGCACGACCTCGCGCCTCGGCGCTTCACCGGCGGAGCGGTCACGATAAACATCGCTTCGCCAACGCGGCAGGCTGCGCCGCGTGGAGAAGCCGGCGAGGGCTTCCGACGCCCAGCGCAGCAACGGCACCTTGTCGCGCAGATTGCAAAAAGCGGCAAAGCGCGCCGCCAGCGGCGCGTAACGTGGCAAATAGCCAACCAGCCGGTCGTGCAGCGTGAGCCCATGTTTGGCGGCGCGCGCGGCCAGGACTTCGATTTTCATGCGTGCCATGTCGACGCCGGTCGGACATTCGCTGCGGCAGGCCTTGCACGAGACGCACAGCGACAGCGTTTCCGCCATCTCGTCCGAGGCCAGCGCATCCGGCCCAAGCTGGCCGCTGATCGCCAGCCGCAATGTATTGGCGCGGCCGCGGGTGACGTCACGCTCGTCGCGGGTGACGCGATAGGATGGGCACATTGCGCCGCCGGCCAGTTTGCGGCAAGCGCCATTGTTGTTGCACATCTCGACGGCGCCTTGCAGGCCGCCGCCGACGCCCGGATAGGCCGACCAGTCCAGTTCGGTCTTGATCTCGACGCCGGCGTAATCCGGCTTGTAGCGGAACAGCGAGCGGTCATCGAATCTCGGCGCGCGCACGATCTTGCCGGGATTGTAGAAACCATTCGGATCGAAACGGTGCTTTACTTCCTCGAAGGCGCGGGCGAGTTGCGAGCCGAACATCGGCTCATTGAATTCCGAGCGCACCAGCCCGTCGCCATGTTCGCCGGAATGCGAGCCCTTGTATTCGCGCACCATGGCGAAGGCCTCTTCGGCGATCGCGCGCATCGCATGCACATCTTTGTCCAGCCGCAAGTTCAGCACCGGCCGTACATGCAGGCAACCATTGCCGGCATGGGCGTACCAGGTACCGCGCGTGCCGTTCTTTTCGAAGATTTCCGTCAGCCGCGTCGTGTAGTCGGCGAGATGTTCGAGCGGCACCGCGCAATCCTCGACGAAGG
>CAYSXF010000398.1:1293-4894 GCA_964434815.1 uncultured Lentisphaeraceae bacterium | reverse complement strand
GCGGCTCGACGCTCAGGCGGGCGGCCCCAAGTGGCAGCGCCTCGTCTCGGTGCGCCTCGGCACCGCTCCCGACAACAAAGCGCCCAACATCTGCCTCACGAGCGGCGAAGCCTCCCCGGCCTACGCCCCGAACGTGCGCGTCATCACCCACGACGCCGTCGCGCCCGGCGCGCTGGCCATCGGCGGCACGGCGGGCGGCTCCGCCTCGTTCCGCGGCGACATCGCTGAGGTTCTGATCTATAGCCGCGGCTTCCTCAGCGAGGGCGCTCTGCGCGAGGTGATGGAATACCTCGCAGCCAAGTGGGGCGCGGCCGTGGCTCGCGAGGACGCTGGCTGGACTCGCACCGGCCCGCTCGAAACAGCGCCGGCGCGGGTTTCCGATGCGCTGCCCCTCGCTGATCAGACCAACCGCGAAGGCTGGCGCCCGCTGCCGGCGTTCACAGACGAATTCAACGGCGGCGTTCTGGACACGAACAAATGGACGTCACCCGCCCGCTGGCAGGGGCGTGCGCCTGCGCTCTTCCGGCGCAGCAACGTGGCGGTCAGCAACGGCTGCCTCGCGCTCGCGATGCGGCTCGAAGACGTCTCGGGCATCCCGAAGAACACCAACTTCCACACCTACACCTCGGCCTATGTCAGCACGCTCCGCCTGGCCCGCTACGGCTATTACGAAATCCGCGCGCGGCCCATGGATTCAGCCGGGTCGAGTTCCTTCTGGTTCACTTCCGGCCTGAAGCGCTGGTCCACTGAGATCGACGTCTTCGAGATCGGAGGAAAAGCCCCCGGCCGCGAGCGCGCCTACAACATGAACGCCCACGTGTGGCGCGAGGACGGCATCCCGAACCACTGGAGCTGCGGCGGCAAGTGGGAAGCGCCGTGGCGGCTCGCGGAAGGGTTCCACGTCTACGGATTCGCCTGGACCCCGCAGCAGCTTCGCTTCGATGTGGACGGCGTCTGCGTGCGCTCCGCCCCCAACACCCACTGGCACGTGCCCATGCATCTGATCTTCGACTCCGAGACGATGCCCGACTGGTTCGGCCTGCCGCGCCACGAAGACCTTCCCTCGCATTTCGAGATCGACTACGTCCGAGCCTGGTCACGCGGGAACGAAACCGAAACGTTCACCGAAGACGAAGCCAACGCACGCGAGTGGCCGCCGCCCAAATAGCTTCCGGAATGGTGATACGTGATTGGCGTATCGGTTAGAAATGACGAACTGATTGTGCCCCCGGACAGGTTGCATCACAAATCACTCTGCGTTATACTAATAGTTTTATGCTATGTAGGGTATAAAATGACGCCAAAATCGGAAGCGGTCTTTCGCGGGTGGAAAAGAAGATGCGAGTCAGCGCATAGGGCATGTGCCCTCCTTTTGTTTGCAGGTTTTCTGCAGCAGGGGCTTGCAGCCGTTTGGATTAACGAATTCGTCGCCGAGAACAACGCCGGGCTGACGACGCTTTCCGGCAAGGCATCCGACTGGCTCGAACTGTATAACGATGCCACAAACGCAGTCGGCATCGGCGGCTGGTATCTCACAGACAAGGAATCGTCCCCAACTAAGTGGCGCATGCCGGACGGAACAACCCTCGCTTCGAACGGCTATCTGGTTGTTTTCGCTGACAGCTCAGCGATCTCGTCGACGAACGGCGAACTGCACGCGAACTTCAGCCTTTCCAGCGACGGCGAATACCTCGGGCTAATTAAGCCGGACGGCGCCACAGTCGCTGATGCCTACGCGCCGTTCTTCCCAAAACAGTACGAGGACGTTTCCTACGGGCGCGCCCCGCGGGAGCGCGAACTGGTCGGCGCGGGATGTCCAGCTCGCTACCGCATCCCCACCGCCGCAGGCACCTCATCCTGGGTGAGCGCCGCCGGAGCGTTGGGCTTCAGCGGCACCAACGCGGCGTTTACCGTGCGCTACTATGAGATGAACGCCGCCATTGCCAACATCGACGTCGCCGAAAACATGGTGACTAACAGCGTCTACTGGCAGACCGACCGCGCCTACCCCCTTGTCGGGCAATACAGCGTCATCGATTTCCACGAGTCCGGCTCGTCCGGGTACTTCACGAACAATCTGCTTTTCCCCAACCATACGGCGGGACAGGACAAGAGCTGGTTCGTGGTCGTGGCTGACACCTCGATCTATGTGCCGCAGGCAGGCCAGTGGACTTTCTGTGTCGGCAGCGACGATGGGTTCCGCCTCCGCATCAGCGGCCACGGCGTGAATTTTTCCTCCGAATTCGACGCCGGGCGCGGCTTCGGCATGACGCTCGCCACGTTCACTTTTCCTGTTGCCGGCGTCTACAGCCTCAACCTGATCTACAACGAGAACACGGGCGGTGCGACTGTGGAGTTTTCCGTCGCCCAAGGTTTCCAAAGCGTGTTCTCGCTTGATGCGTTCCGCCTTGTCGGCGACCCATCGGCAGGCGTTCTGCACGCAGGGTCGATCGGAGCCATCGTCGAAACCGATGTCGGCAACGCCATGCGCGGCATCAACGCACGCCTCGACGCCGAATGGTCTTTCATGCCGACCGCGCTCCCGTCGGCGAATGACACCATAACGCTGTACCTGCGCTGTGCGGACGGCTTCACGGCGTCGCTGAACGGTGTTCCGCTCGCCTCGATGAACACGCCGAGCCCCCTGCTTTGGAACAGCACCTCCATCACCGGGCGTCCAATGGCAAGCGTGTTGCAATGGATCTCCTACGCCGCACCCGCTTCCGCTTTCGTGCCAGGCACAAACACGCTGTCGGTGACGGGCCTCAACGACGACGCGACAAATGCCGACTTTCTGATACAGCCCCGCCTTGTCTGGCGCACGGCGGAGCGCTTCCCGTGTTTTTTCAAGACGCCAACCCCCGGCGCAGCCAACGGCCAGTCTTACACCGCGCCCACTCCGAAAGTGACTGCCAGCGAGCCGCGCGGCTACAAAACGGCGCCTTTTACGGTCGCGCTCGCCTGCGAGGACAGCACAAACGCAGTCGTCCGCTATACGCTGGACGGCAGCACGCCGTGGACCAACTCCTTCCGTTACACCGGCCCGCTTGCCATCACCAACACGACGGTCCTGCGAGCCGCCGTCGTTGACACCGAGTCGCTGAAGATGAACGTCAAAACGGTCACCTGGCTGTTTCTGGAAGATGTTCTCAAGCAAGATTCGACAGCTCCCGCCGGCTGGCCCACGAATGCCCAAGTGAACTCTCAGGCGATCGAGTACGGCATGCGGCAGGCCATTGTCACCGGCGATCCTATCAGGCTTCGAAACGGCATGACCAACGCGATTCCCTCCATCTCGCTGGTGACGGATCTCACCAACCTTTTCAGCGCAACGAGCGGCATCTACGTCAACCCCGGCCAGGACGGCATCTCCTGGGAACGTCCGGTCTCAGTCGAAATGATCGACCCCCAGCGCGGCACGAACGGCGAATTCCACATCGACGCGGGCCTGCGCATACGCGGTGCGGCCAGCCGCACCACAGGCGACCCGAAGCATTCGTTCCGCCTCTTTTTCCGCTCGGACTACGGCGAATCCAAACTGAATTTCAAACTCTTCGGCGACGAAGGGGACAGTGCCTTCGACAAGGTGGACCTGCGCACC
>CAYSXF010000398.1:0-1283 GCA_964434815.1 uncultured Lentisphaeraceae bacterium | reverse complement strand
GCGTGGGCGAAAGAGAACTCGACGCAGGAGACGTTCATCCGTGAGACCTTCTCGCGCGATTCGCAGCGCGACATGGGCGTGCCCTACACCCGCAGCCGCTATTATCACCTCTACATCAACGGCCAATACTGGGGCCTCTACCAGACACAGGAGCGCGGTGACGCCGACTACGCGAGCCAATATATCGGCGGCAGCAGCGACGACTGGGACTGCATTAAAACTGTCAACGACGGCAGTTATGTCACATCTGCCAGCGACGGCACCTTCGACGCGTTCTACGCCCTCCAGAATCTCGCCATCAATCAAGGCTTTACCGGCGCCTACTCCAACAACTACTGGCATGCCAGAGGGCTCAACCCCAACGGCACAACCAACACCAACTATCCGGCCTACCTGGATCAAGACAACCTGATCACCTTCATGCTCATCGCTTACTACACGGGAGATCCAGATTCGCCCGTCTCCATCTGGGGCGGGTTCCCTAATAATTTGTACGGGCTTTTCGACCGCGCGAAGCCGGACGGCTTCAAATGGCTCCGCCACGACGCCGAACACTCGCTCGGCGCGAACGGCAGCTATCCGGTCACGTGCGACACCACCTATGCGGGAACCAACTTCACCACCCAAGCGCTCTTCAATCCTGCGACGCTTCACCAGCGTCTCTGCGAACATCCCGACTACCGCATGCGCTTCGCCGACCTCGTGCAGAAATATCTTTACGGCAACGGCGCGCTTACGCCCACCAATGCGCAGATGCGCTTCCGCAGCCGCATGAGCGAGATCGACCTCGCCATCATCGCTGAATCCGCCCGCTGGGGCCGCGGCAAGACGCGCGACGCGAACTGGCTGCCCACCTGCAACAGCGTCCTTGACACCTACCTCGCACAGCGCCGCGATATCATCGTCACCCACTTCCGCAACCACGGCTGGTTCCCGCATCTGGATGCGCCCGCCGCCTCCACCAACAACGCGACCGTGCCCGTCGGCTACTCGCTGCGCGTCAGCGCGACCAACGCCTTCTACTACACCGCCAACGGCTCCGACCCGCGTCTGCCTGGCGGCGGCATCAGCCCGGCCGCTTTCGCCGTCACACAAACGGTCGGACAATCCATCCAGCCGCTGTCGCTCATCTCACGCGGCGCGGCCTGGCGCTACTCGGACCTCGGCGCGGAGCCCGCTGCGACGAACAGCCTCCTTTGGCGCGACACGGCGTACCCCGACAGCGCCTGGCCCCAAGGCCTGTCTCTTATACACATCTCCGAGCCCACGAGACAGGCAGAAAT
>CAYSXF010000397.1:0-4904 GCA_964434815.1 uncultured Lentisphaeraceae bacterium | reverse complement strand
TGAACAACTGGAGCGCGAACCACGGCGCGATCAGCTACGGCCACATCGGCGCGGACGTGACCACGCTGGCGGCGATGCTGCGCATCCCCGTCGCGATGTCCAACGTGCCGGATGAGGCGGCCTTCCGCCCGCATGTGTGGGGGCTGTTCGGCGCGGATGATCCGGTCGGCGCCGACTATCGCGCCTGCAAGAACTTCGGCCCGATTTACGGCTAAGCCCGCCGCGCGGCAAACCCGCGAAAATACACCGGGATGAGTTAGTGACATGATTGCGTGATTTACATGATGTGGTGTAATCACGCAATCATGTCACTTACAGGCAGGCCTCCAACCGATTTCCTGCCGAAAAACTTCAACACAAATAGATCGCCTCTGGCCCTGTATCTGCCGTAATCGGTTGGTGGCAGGGGTGCGAGGTTCGTGCGTGTCGCGTGCGGAGCGACCGCACTCCCAGCCTTGCGCCACGCTTTCATCTGAAACGCGCCTATTTCGCATGACCCCTGTCGCCAACCGATTACGTATCTGCCATTTTCCGGACTTGATAGGATGACCCTTATTAGAATATAATAAAATTTTTATCTTGAAGAATTAAGGATCACTGAAGCGGAGGCGTTATGCTGGGTAAAGGGGGATGGGGAGTCGTTTTTTGTTCAGTTCTGCCGGTGTTGTGCGCACGGGCCGATATGACCTACTTTGCCTATAAGGGCCAAGTGAATACAGTGGTCATGGTGGGCGAGGGCAATGCCGCAGGGACCGGCACGGTCGCCAAAATCGATCCGTTGGCAAAAAAATATGGAGATTCGTGGAGCGTTCAGTTCTGCGGTGTGATGGACGTTGCCGCCGCCGGAAAATACGAATTCGCTGTAACGTCCGACGACGGCAGTGCGCTTTATATCGACGGCAACTCAGCGGTGATGAATGACGGGCTGCACGGGCCTTCGCGCCAAAAAGGGGCCGTTGACCTGCCGGCTGGCAAACACCAGATCAATCTGTTCTATTTCAACCACGGCGGCGATTATGCGCTCAAAGCGACCGTAAAGGTGCCCGGCGGCCAGGAGGCCGATTTGGCATCGGTCTGCAAGCCCAGCAACCAGAAGCACGCTTTCTCCAAGCAGCAGCTTGACGCGGAGCGGCAGAAGGCGGCAGCGGAACGGCAGAAGGCCACCTACGCCGCGCAAAAGGAGCAGCAGAAGATGCTGGCTCAGATCTCGTCGCCCGAGGCGCTGGTCCGCTCCATCAAGTTCATCCTGAAGAACAAGCCGCGCGCCTACAAGAACGGGCGCGCCTATCTGCAGCAAGCCGAGGCGTTCGTGCAGACGCTGCCCGCCATTCTGGAAAAGGCCAATACGGGCGATGCGCAGGCCCTTCAGTCGCTCGACGAATATGGCAAGCTCAAATACAAGGCCCTCGTCACGGAGAATCCGTATCTCGATTTCGACGAAACGCTGGTGGTGCTCTCGGACCGGGTGGCGGTGAAGGCCAACTGGCTGGGGACGCACACACTGTCCCCCAAGGGGTATAAGAACAAGATCGCGCGCTTCAACTTCCGGACGGGCGCTCTCACGGATGTCTATGAGCCCAAAGACGGAGCCTACGTGGGCGAGCCGGATGTGCATTACGACGGGCAGAAGCTGCTGTTCACCTCCACCGACACGAACAACATGTTCCAGGTGATGGAGGTCGGCCTCGACGGCAGCAATCCCCATCAGGTGTCGACTATCGTCGGCGAGTACGTGCATAACTACGGCGGCATCTATCTGCCCGACGACAAGATCATCTTCAGCTCGACCGCCCCGATGATCGGCGTGCCCTGCATCGGCGGATCGCGGACCGTGCCCAACCTCTACCTGATGGGACCCAAAGGCGAACGGGCTCGCCAGTTGACCTTTGAGCAGGACGCGGACTGGTATCCGACCGTGCGCGAGGACGGGCAGATCATGTATCTGCGGTGGGAGTACACGGACATCATGCACTACTACTCGCGGATCATGATGTCGATGAATCCGGACGGCAGCAACCAGCGGTCGATCTATGGCTCGCAGAGCCTGTGGCCGAACGGCATGTTCAATGCCCGGCCGATTCCCGGCGACCCGGGGAAATTCGTGGCCATTGTCAGCGGCCATCACGGCACCGCCGGCTCGGGCAAAATAACGATCTTCGACACCAACAAGGGGTACGCCCATGCCGACGGCGTGGTGCAGCACATCCCCGGCTACGGCAAGAAAGTCACCCACGTCACCGTGGACCAGCTTTACCCGACCGTCAAGAAGGAGCTGCTGACCCAGTTCCCGGATCTGCAGAAGGTCGTGACAAAGCTGATCGAAGAGAACATGCCCGCAGCCTCGCAACAGGGCAGAGATTACCACGAACTGAACAATGACTTTTTCAACAAGTGCTACCCCAAGCTGCGCGCCTTTTATCCGGAAATGGCGCTGGATTTGGACCAGCTCGTAGAAGGTGTTTATCCGCAGGGCCTCCAGCCTTATCCCGTCAGCGCCCAGTACTATCTGGTGGTCGCCAAGCTGACGGCACAGGCGCCCTGGAAGCTCTACCTCGCCGACACGTTCGACAATTTCGTGCCGCTTCAGCCCGACAACCTCGACGGTTACAGCTACATGGTCGAGCCGTATCCTCTCAAGAAGCGCGTCCGTCCGCCTGTGATTCCGGACCGCGTCAATCTGCAGGACAAGGAGGCGGTCTGCTACGTCCAGAACGTGTACCGCGGCCCCGGGCTCAAGAACGTGCCTGTGGGGACGGTCGACGCGTTGCGCGTCTTCACCTATGCGTACGGCTACTACAACATCGGCAGCCACGACCACATCGGCGTGGAGAGCGGCTGGGATGTCAAGCGGCTGCTGGGCACTGTCAAGGTCGAGCCGGACGGCTCAGCCATGTTCCGGATCCCGGCCAACACGACGCTTTCCCTCCAGCCGCTGGACAAGGACGGGCGCGCGCTGCAGCTCTTCCGCAGTTGGCTGGTGGCCATGCCCGGCGAGAAGCTCTCCTGCATCGGCTGCCACGAGCCGCCGACCGAGCCCCCGGTGACCAGCAAGACCCTCGCTTCCGGCAAAGCGCCGCAGGCGATCCGCCCCTGGCGGCAGCGCGTGGAAGGGTTTTCCTTTGACATGGAGGTCCAGCCGGTTCTGGACGCCTACTGCGTGCGGTGCCACGACGGAAGCGATGCGAAGCGGCCTGATTTCAAGAGCGCTGCGCAAGACGACACGAAGCGCTCCAAGGACCGCTACAGCAACGCCTATCATGCCTTCCGCAGGTATTTCCGCAGCCCGGGGCCCGAGAGCGCCGGCACCATGGGCATCCCCTGCGAGTATCACGCCTCGACGTCGGAGGGCGTGCAGATGCTCGAGAAGGGACATCACGGGGTCAAACTGGACGGCGAGTCGTGGCGCAGGCTCAACACGTGGGTCGACCTGAACGTGCCATTCTACGGCAGTTGGACGTCAGCCTATGCCGACAACCAGAAGCGTGAGACCTGGACCACCAACATCTCCGCGCACGCGGCCGCTCTGCGCGCGCAGTACGCGAACGTCGACTCCGACTGGGAAGCGCTTCCTGAAAAGCCCTATCCGGTCACCGCCACCAGCGAGAAGAGCGAAGAGCGGGCCGCGCCGGTCGCGGTGTCCGCGCCCAACTGGCCCTTCACCCCGGAAGTTGCCAAGCAGATGCAGCAGGCAGGCGGCGGGCAGAAGAAGGTGATCGATCTGGGCGACGGGATCAGCCTCTCGCTCGTGCGCATTCCGGCGGGCGAATTCGTGATGGGCAGCGACGACGAGACGGCGCTGGAA
This sequence comes from uncultured Lentisphaeraceae bacterium, assembly GCA_964434815.1. GTDB lineage: Bacteria > Verrucomicrobiota > Kiritimatiellia > RFP12 > UBA1067 > CAYSXF01. Next base: position 1,102 of record CAYSXF010000397.1, on the reverse strand, counting down.
CAGCCCCGCCATCGCGTCAAAATCAAGAAGGCGTTCTGGATGTCCGAGGCCGAGATCAACAACGCCGCCTTCTACGCCTTCCAGCCCGACCACAACGCGAGCGTCTTCGACCAGCAGTGGAAGGACCACGTGCGCCTCGGCTATTACGCGAACTACTCGGAACAGCCGGTGGTCCGCGTGAGCTGGAACGACGCCAACGCGTTCTGTAAATGGCTCGGCAAGAAAGCCCGCGCGAACGTGGCGCTGCCCACGGAAGCCCAGTGGGAGTGGGCCTGCCGCGCCGGAAGCGACAAGGCGATGTTCTTTGGCGACAAGGCGGCGGACTTCAGCCCGTATGCCAACTTGGCCGACAAGTCGATCGAGAAGTTCGCCGTCAGCGGCGTGAATCCGACCTTCCAAAAAGGGCTGGTCGGCAACCGCACCTTCGACTTCATCCCGCGGGTTTCAGAATTCGATGACAAGAATTTCCTGGTGACCGGAACCAAGCAGTACCAGCCCAACGCCTGGGGCTCTACGACATGCACGGCAACGTCGCAGAATGGACGCGCAGCGATTACGTGCGCTACCCGTATGTGGCCGGCAAGAGCGATTCCCTGAGCGGCAGCGAAAAGAAAACCGTCCGCGGCGGTTCGTTCTTTGACCGGCCCTACCGGGCGACCGCCAGCTACCGCTTGGGTTACGCGCCCTGGCAGGGCGTTTTCGATGTCGGCTTCCGTGTCGTCGTCGAGGACTAGCACACTGAATGGCAATCCACATAGAGTGTTCTTGACGTGCCTGTTTCTGGCGGCGCAGGTGTGCGCGCTGCCGGTAGGGACCGAGGATTCTTACCTGTCCCCTTCCGCTCTGGTGGCGGGCAAAGACGGCAAGGTTCTCTATGTGGCGTGCGAGACGGCGGGCGCCATTCTGGCTTTCGACACCGAGTCGGAGAAGGTCATTGCCCGCTATCCGGTCGGGCAGGTCAGCCAGCTCGCGCTCTCGCCCGACCAGGGGCGGCTCTTCGCGACAGCCGGCGGGTTCAACGGGGCGCTGCACGAGGTCGATCTCAAAAGCGGAAAGGCCTTGCGCACGCTGCAGCGCCCCGTTGAACCCGCCGGCTGTCGCG
>CAYSXF010000396.1:0-4909 GCA_964434815.1 uncultured Lentisphaeraceae bacterium | reverse complement strand
GATTTCTGCCTGTCTCGTGGGCTCGGAGATGTGTATAAGAGACAGGCTCACCCGGCACCGCCGGGTTCGCGTGCTTCTTGTCGAGCCAGGGCGCGAAGTAGTCGATGACCCAGCGGCCCTCGGCATCGGTCGGCGGGTTGAACGTGAGCAGCGTCTGGCAAGGCTGGTGCGCCGTGGTCGTGCGGTTCCAGGCCATCAGGAACTCGACCTGGAAGCGCTGCAGACTGGTGACCTCGTCGTACACGATCAGGTCGTGCGGGCGGCCCCGGTACTTCTCTTCGTCTTTCGGGTTCGGCAACGAGCCGAACTCGACCTGCACGCCGCGCGGGCCTGCCGATCGCCAGATGTTGTCCTTGCTCGAGAACCCATCGCGAGTGCCGAGCAGATCCCCCAGCCGGTCGATCATGCCGGTGTGCTCGGTGCCGTTCTTGCGCACGATGAACACGGTGCGGTGGCACATCAGCGCCTTGCCGAGCGCGAGGTCGGTCTTGCCACCGCCCGCGGCGCCACCGAACCCGATCACATCGGCGGTCGACTCGAAGGCCATCGTCTGCGGCCCGGGCAGCGGTGCCCAGATGTTCTGTTTCAGATCCGCATCGAGCAGCGCATCGAACTCGGCGCGCTCCGCGGCTGACAGGTAAGGCAGCAGCGCCTTGATCTCAGCCGGCGTCATGCCAGGTCTTCGGCTTCCTTGCGCAGCCTGGCCTGGTCCAGCAGGCGCGCCAGGCGCGCGGCGCGCGTGGTCTCATCCGCCGTGGCCACCGGCCCGCCATCGGCGCCGGTCAGCTCGGTGCGATCGGCGAAGACCTTCTTGCGCCTGCCCTTGAGCAGCAAGGCCATCAGGGAGTCGCTGTAGACGATCTTGCTGCCTACCCACTGCCCACCCTGGTACACCGGCTCCTCGACCCCATCCAGGGCCCGCCTGCGGGCTTCGGCCTCGAGCTTGTCGATGGCCTGCTCCATGGCCAGGTCGACGAGCTCCGCGAAGTCCTTGTCGGACTGCGTGCGACGCCACACCGTGGCGCGATCCACCCCAGCCGCCTCTGCCGCACGCGACAGGATGCCGCACTCGCCCAGCGCGGTCAGGAATGCATTCGTCCAGAGGTGTTGCAGATTGCCCATGCCGGCCACTGTAGTGACCAGCACAACCGTCTTGCACACCTACGCCACGCGCGTCCTGGTGCGGTAGGTGACGATCGAGCGCACCGTCTGCCGGGAGATTTCGAACTTGGCCGCCAGGCGCCGGTAGCCCCAGCCGTCGACCTCGTGCAGCTCGCGCATCAGGTCGACTTCATGGTCGGTCAGATCGGCCTTGTGATGGCTCTGCCCGAACGATGCCCGTTTGAGTCTCTTTGCAGTTTTCTGCACGCTCATGCCAGACCGGCGCCTTCTTTCCAGTCTGCAGCGAAATGCGCGTTCAGCACATCGAAACCCGACCGAAGTGCAACACTGCACCAGACTCTTAGTCGTCTGGTGCGTTGCGTTGCACTTTTCGGCCCTTTGCAACACTGCAACACGGTGCAACTTGCTCTGGTGTTGCAAGTGTTGCAGTCGAACACGCAACAATCAGCAGATTGAAATGCAGCCATCATCACCCAACCAGTAAGGGGCGTCGTCGCCGTGGCACAAAGATTCGAGCGCTCTGCGCACCTTTTGCTTGCGCGTGTCGCGTTTGCCGGCCTCCGGCGCGGGCATCCGGCGCACGGTTTCAAGCACCACCGGCGCCACCTCGATGCCCTCAGTCTGTGACTGGGCGATCTCCTGGATAACCTCGTTGAGCACCGCCTCGACCGCGCCCATGGGCTTGCGCAACACGCCCGCGGCAGGCAGCATCTGCTCGGTCACCACGCAGCTCGTGATCGGATCTCCGTCCTCATCCATGCCGATGGTCACGATGTCCAAGCCAAAGCCCCACGCCTGGTCGTCGTCGCCGTCCTTCTGCTTGGACGTGCGCAGCATCCGGCCCGCGCCCACGCGCGTCACCTCGAGCTCGGCGTCCGCCGCGGCCCGCAGGCCCGACCAGCCGCGTGCGCCCTTGCTCGCGTCCTTGCCTGAGTGATGCACCAGGACCACCACGGCGCCCGTGGCGCGGTGGATGCCCTTGCAGTGGGCCAATGCCCTGCCCATGTCCTCGCCGGCGTTCTCGTTGGCGCCTGGAGTGACCTGCGCCCAGGTGTCGACGATGACCACGTCGCACTTGCCGATCGCCCGGGCGAGGCCCAGGGCGTCATCCTTGAGCAGCATGTTCGGCACGTCGGTGACGATGTCGAGCGGCAGCTCGCTCAGTTCAATGTCCGCTCGGCCTGCGTAAGCCACGAGGCGGTTGCGGAATCCTCCTGCGCCTTCTGCAGCAAGATAGACGACCCGGCCCTGTCGGACCCGATGTCCCCGCCAGGCGAGTCCGCGAGCAATCGATGCAGCCATATCCAGCGCAACAAAAGACTTGCCACTTCCAGATTCTCCGAAGAGAACGACAAGTTCAGCTCGGGGCAGAACGCCCTTAATGATCCACTGGGGAGCCGCACGACCTGCAAATTCAGCAGCACTGACAGGGGTAAATCGGGCAGCCTTGCCAGCTGCGCCAGCGTCAGGTGTGGGGGTTCGGGCAACATCGTCAAACTCCTGTGCGCTGGCCGGGCTGTTGAGGTCGATGTGCGCGCCATGCGCATTGGCCATGCGCACAAGCGTGCGCGCGGTGACCACCGGCCCGCCGCCCTTGCCGAAACTGTCCCAGCGCGTTTGCAAGGACTCGGTGCCCGGGTACTGCTCGCCGGCAGCGCTCCAGGTGTCCCAGATCTCGAAGCCCTGGCCCTGGGTCTCGTGATGCAAAGCCATGCCGACCTGGAGCCACTCGCTGTGCCCCATGCTGGGGTCCAGCACATCGAGCGCTTCGGTGAGCTGCGCCGGCGTGAGGTTGAGCGGTGCGCCGGGTGACTCGCTCGGGGTGTGCTCGATCGGATCTCGGCGGAACCTGCGCTGCACCAGCTCCATCACCGTGTTGTCGACGGCAGCCACCACGTCGGTGTTGCCCATCAGCTCGCAGATGTCAAGCACGTTGCCGGTGAAGGTAACGAAACCCTTGCTTGAGAAGGTCTCGAACCCGAACGGTTCGCCGTGCGCCTTCAGGTTGCCGAGCGATCCGGTGAAGAAGGCGCGGATGCCCTGGCCGCTGGGGCTGAACTCGGCGTAGGTGTTCGCGAGCAGAGGAACGATCTCAGGGTGGATGACGCCATCCGCCACGCAGTTATCGAAATCAAGAGCAACAACCCCAAAATCGTGAAGGGGAGCAAAACCCACCCCATCAAAACCACGGCGAGCAGCACTGGCCCGCGCGGCATCGAACGTCGTGAGCTGCTGCCGGTCCTCGGCTCGTCCTTGTTGTCCATGTCGGCGACCTCCGCTGGTGTAGTAGGGAACCTTGCGCGGCTTGCCGCCAGGCGTGTCATTCGGCTCGAAGCGCCAGACCAGCCACCCAGGCAAGTCACGCAGCGCACTTGGGGGGTCGATGTGAGCGATGTGGGAGATTGAGGTCACGGCATTCATCCCTCAGTCCCCGAGATAGGCTTCGATGAAGGCTTGCGCGGCTTTGGCGTTGATCGCGTTACCGTAGGCGCGCAAGCGTCCCACTCGGGCGGCAGCCCCATGAGCCAGCGGGAATGTGCCGGGTTCAACTGGCCGCCACTTTCCATCTCGGCAGAGCAGCCAGTCAGCAGCTCGCCAGTGACCGTTAGTCGGGCTGGGCCGTTGGCTAGGCTCACCGCTCCCGGCAGCCGGTCGAAGCCCTGCGATGGCCCGCCCTTCGGTCCATCCTGCCTCGGCAACTGGTCGAACCGCTCCTTGCCATCCGGTCGAGGGGCTATGTCCGACCCCGAGTCCTTCCAATCGCGTGTTGTTGTTGTTGTCCAGCCGGCCAGCTTCGCCGCGCCGCCCAGTTTCATCGAAGGCCGGTCGTAATCGCCCTGCGCGTAGGTGTAGTCCGAACCCTTCGAGTCGTTCGCCACCGGACTCGGCCACCCAGTACAGCCGGTCTCGGATGTGCGGAGCACCGACGCTCGCAGACGGGAACGGGACCGCCCCGAAGGCGTAGCCCAAGGCTTCCAGGTCAGTTTGTACAAGGTCGAGCCAAGGTGCTGCGTCACTGCTTGCAACCTGCTCTCCAATGACCACTGAAGGCTCGCACTGTTCGATGAGGTGGTTGAAGGCGGGCCAGAGATGCCGCTCATCGTCAAACCCGCCGCCTTTACCTGCCGCGCTGAAAGGCTGGCAAGGGCAGGACCCGGTCCAAACAGGTCGATCGTCTGGCCATCCGGCAGAACGAAGGGCAAGGGACCAGACGCCGATGCCGGCGAAGAAGTGGCATTGAGTGAATCCATGAAGCTCTTTCGGTTTGATGTCCTCGATGCTGCGTTCGTCCACCACCCCATCGGCGATGTGCCCTGCAGCGATCAGGTTGCGCAGCCACTGGGCGGCATACGGGTCGATCTCGTTGTAGAAAGCCGTCACTGATCAATCGGACGAGCCGCCCTCGGTCTCAGTCGACTCCGCGAACACCGCGTCGTCCACGAGCGGGAACTCGGCGCGCATCGCGGTGCTGCCCAGGCACTTCTGCGCGTACTCGCAGTTGGCGCAGGCCGCGGCCAGGTCGGTGCGGTACAGGCGCGGCAGCCGGCCACGACTGGCCCGGGCCATCACCTTGGTGGCGCGCTCGATCTCCGCGGCCTTCTCGGGGCTGAAGTTGCGGTGGCCGGAGCTCACCAGGTACAGCATCCCCCTCGAGGTGTCGGCGTGCTTCGCGAGGGTCTCTTGCTCCTCGGGCGTGGCCTGGCGCATCCACAGCTTGAGTTGAGTCAATTTCGGTCGGGTCTTGAGTGTCATGACTGTCTCTTATACACATCTGACGCTGCCGACG
>CAYSXF010000395.1:0-4920 GCA_964434815.1 uncultured Lentisphaeraceae bacterium | reverse complement strand
GACTCGAACAGGTAGCCATCCAAACCTTCCTTGGCAGCCGCGCGCAGGTCACCGGCGATCAAATGCAAATTCGGAACCGGCAAGGAATAGGTGCCGTGCAGCATCACGTTTTCGAACAGCCAGATGCGACCCTTGGCGACCGACTTCCACGCCGTGATCCGGTCGGCCAGATACGCGTTGTTTGATAATTGGGCCGCGCGGGGATCAAAGGGGATTTCACTCTTGCCCGGTGGGCCCTCCGGGTCTCGAAGGGCGAACCATTTGTTTCGCGGATACACGTCGAAATAGTGATCCATCGCCGGCGACGCATACGGGGCGGCGTCAACAGGCAGGTCGTAGCGGTTGTGGTAGATGAAATTCTGCAGGCGGATGTTGGGCAGCTCGAGGGCCACCTCCTGCGCCAGCGGAACGAAGAACGCCGCCCACTGATCCTTGGGCAGGAGCTTCTTACAGCCCTCACACTGGCACCAGCCGGCACCGTCGTTGGGCGAGATCAGCCACTGGCTGAGTTCGCTGTCGCGGAGGAAAGCGACTCCGTTCTTCACGAACAGAGCGATCGCTTCCTTCGAGGAGGCGCAACGCTTGATGTTGTAATCCACATGCCGCTGCCCCTTCGTGAACGCGAAGTATTCGGGATGCGCCTTGCCCAGCTCCAGCGGGAGAAGCCGCTCAAAACTCCACAGGTAGCCGACGATCTGAATATCGCGCCTGGCCGCCTCGCGCCGGATCGTGGAGCCGAGATGCTTCCAACCGTAGTTCTGGATCGCGCAAAGATGGTTGAAGCCGTTCTTAGCCATCCAATCGAGCAACTCGCTGATCTCGCGCTCGGTGTAGCGCTGGAGATTCTCGACCGGGAAGAGCCCCCGCATCGCCAGATCAGCCCGCAGTCCGCGTTGACCGACCAGGAAGGCGAGTTCGGTTTTTCGGGGAATCACCTCACCCTGCGCACCGGGATAGAGCCAGTGACAGCCCTGCGTTTCGAGCAACGAGTAAACGGCGAACAACAAGGAGGCCGGGTTCGATGCCGTAACTTCAATCATCTCCGGGGCCGTTTCGATCCGGAATTCATCGACCCCGGGAGCCATCAGTGACGCTGCACCGTCCACTGGAGGAGTTTTGCCGCCCGCAACGAGACGGATATGGCAGCCCCCATCCTCCCAATTCCGTTCCGCCAAACCCAAGCGCGCTGGCTCGCCTAGCATCCGAGAGAAAGTCGCATCCAGCTGCTCCGCTGCAAACCGGATCACCTCGGGTTTCGTCGCCCCGCCGTATTCGATCATCCACCGCGACTTGGAATCGAGATGGAACGCAGGGGATCTTTCCGCCGCTGAGGTGAGCGGCTCGATTCCGACGTTGTCCCTGAGCGTCACGTTCGTGCAGCCCGTCGCCGCAGGAATGCTGCGGACGGGCCCCTTGAAGGTGTTGCGCTCGACAAGTAGCGTGTCGCCTCCGGGCGCAAAGGTGATGACATGCGAAACCTCCGGTCCAGTGGTGAACGTGTTGTCGCGAAGCATCACCTCGCCATAGCGTCCTCCTGCTTCATACGTCGTAAAATACATCTCCGCATAGCGCTCGTAGTCGCCGGTCACAAAGCTGCGCCGTCCGCGATGAGGGTCGTGCTCGCACTTCGTCGTGTTGTTGCTGAAGATGTTGCCCTGCATCAGCAGCTTGCGCGGCTGATTGATCCACGAGCCGCGCCCTCCATTACAGAATGTGTTGCCCACGATTGTCACGTTCTCGGCGGATTTCTCGATGCTCATCACGCGCGACCCGTTTGATCCGTCCACCGTGTTGCTCACGATAACCGCGTTTTTGCAGTACTCCGCCAGAAAGAACGCGCCCATACGCGAGCCGGTGATGCGGTTGTTGGCAAAGAGAATGTCGCGGCTTTTCTGGATGTGCATCGTGTCGCCCAGCGCGCTCAGCGTGCAGCCGCGTACGACGACGTTGCTGCACGCCACAAGATCCAGCGCACCCTTTCCCGGTCCTGACCCGGTGGGCGAATAGAGCGCGAGATGGGCGGAAAAGAGATCGCTGATCAGCCGCGCCTGCGGCCCCGCCGAGCCGGCAAACCGGATCGGCTCGCCGCCGGGCTTTGCCGCGATGCGGATGAACTGCGGCGTAGATTCGATGACGAAATACTGTCGGCCCCGAACGATGTTCGCCGGTAACGTATCGCCGAAGAAGCAGACCGCGCCGCGCCCGCCGTTATCTGACTTCGTCACGGGCAGCGGTTGGACGTTTTCAAAAAAGACACGGTCGTCACCCGAATCCATACGCACCGGGCCGCGGATGAGGTCGTTACGGAAATATTTCGCCGCCATTTCGCGTTCGCGAGGCGAGTAATCTTCCGGCCAGACGGTGATCTGCCACAGCAGGCCGTAGTCCCACATGCACTTGCCGCTGCGCTCGAGCTTGCAGTTCTCGACAGTGACGCACCTCGCAAGGGTCTCCACCTCGCGCTCGCTGCCCTTCTTCTCTGCACCAAGAACGGTGATCGCGGCACCTGCAAGGCCATCGGAGGTGACGTCGCGAAACGTCAGATTCTCCGTCCGTCCGCCCGGAGACGTGGTGATCAGAATGGCCCGCGTGTTCGCGTTGGGTTCCCACGTGTTGTCAGCTTTGGCCGGATCAAAGACGTGGCCCGTAAAATGTCCGCCGAGCCAACGGAAGTCGCTGACATTCTCCCCCGCGAACACGACCGCGCGCGCCTTGTCGCCAAGCGTCTTCGGCAGATGAAAACGCGCGCCATACGCCGATAGCGTCATGTGCGAAGCAAGCGGCAGCGGCTTCGCGCCATCGAGCTCGTAGTCGCCCGGCGGGATCGTGACGAGGCCGCCCTGCTCAATCGCCGGGGCGAGTAGCGAGGCAAGCCTCGCCGCGTCCTCCGCGCAAACGGGCAAGGCCACCGTCAGTAACGCGAATAGGCCCAACCACTTGATGAAGGTTCGGCGGTTTACAGACTGTTGTTTCATGCTCTGCTTGCCCTTTTGATTAGTTGGCGTCTAACGTGCGGCTGCACGACCGCCATATTCAGCAGGAAATTCGGACGTCAGTCCGATGTTCGCATCGTCCATCCGGTCTTCGCGGAAACCGGGCTTCCAACTCACGTTCTCGGTTTGGGCGGATGCCTCATTGTCCGGTCCGTTGCTGCGGAGCGGCTTGCCTTGAGAGCGCAGGATCTGAATGTCGCGGAAAATCTGATCCATGGACATCTTCGGCCAGTCAATGAAAATGCCATCCGGCGGCCAGTCTTTCATGGAAGCAACAGCACGCGTATCGGCCACGGTGATCTGCTCGAACGTGTTCACGCTGCCGCCGCCGGGATTGTTCAGGTTCGCCGCGTGGAGCGCGCCCATATCGCCGCCGTCCTGCCCGCAGCGCGACACGCGCAGATGGTGGATGCGGTTGCCGCTGCACGGCGGGTAATCGGTCGTGACCGGTGGGCCGTACTGTTCGCCCGTGTTGCCGCGCAGGGTGACGGCATAGCGGACGCAGTCGCGGAGCTCACAGTGGCCGACATCGTTTGAACTCACGTTGAAGAGCGTGACGCACTCGGCATAGGTGTGCAGTTCGCCGATGTTGTTGATCCGGCAATTGTGGATGCGATTGCGCTCGCAGCGGTCCGCGGTCGGCCCCTTGCCTGAAGGCGCCAGGAAGCGATTGCAGAGGCTCACGCCGTTTAGGCCTGTGTGTTCGACCCAGCAGCCGGTGACGAGATTGTCCGTGTTATGGCCGATCATCATGATGCCGCTGCGGCCGCTGTTCTTGAGATGGCAGTTTCGGATCTCGATGCGTGCAGCGTTGTTCAGCCACACGAGCGCGCCGTCCCGCTTGCCGTCATAGGCCCAGAGTGCGAGCGGCGGCGCGCAGTCGGTTTCCTCCAGCGCAAGCCCGTCGAAGACAAGATTCTCGACGCACTGCGTGCGCGACGCGCCTTGAATCTGAATTATCCTGTTTAGGACCGGATATGAAATATTGAGCGTGTCCGGGTGGCCTTTGCCCACCGGCATGTAATAAAGCGTGTGAGCCGCCTCATCCACGAAGAACTCGCCTGGCGCGTTCAGAAAGCCCAACTCGTCTTCGAGGAAAAAACGAGCTCCAGCGCCGACGCCTCCGAAAACGCTGCCTTTGATTTCCAATCGCCGAGCGGCCGCGTCGATCGCGGTCACGGGGAGCACCTCGCGCACCCAGTCGCGCTTGCCGCCGCCATAGATGTGGATGCGCATCTTCGTGACGGCCGTTACGGGCGGCGCATCCTCCGGGCGGTACATCAGCCAGGCTGGTTCCTTCGTCCTTCCGAGATTCTTGGAGCCCTGCACCGGCGTGCCGTCAGCGGTTACCAGGTAACGGCCCAGCGCCGTCGGGAATTCGGGGTCGCGCTCAAGATCCGGAAAACGCGCCTTGTGGACGCGCTGTCCGTTTTCATAGAGCGTATGAAACACCGTCTTCGGCGGAAGGCCGATCTTCCAGATCCCGTCGCGATACGGCTGCCAGCCTCTCAACGGAACGCTGCCCAGCAGCCGCGCCTTGCCCGGCCCCTCGGCGCTGCGGTAGATCACTCGAAAACCGTTCGTGCCGGAATCGGCAGGCGTGAATTGCAGAGGTTTGTCGAGCCGGTACTCGCCTGCGGCCACGTTCACCGACACGTCGGCGCTCATGTTCCGCGCCAGTTCGCGTGCAGCGGTCTGCGCCCGCAACAGCGTTTGGAACGGCGCCGCCCGCGTCCCCGCAGCTCCGTCATCGCCGCCCGGGCTGACATACACGGCCTTCTCGGCGTTCAACCCCGGCGCTGAGGCACAGCCAGCCAACATCAACGCAGCGATCATCCCAGCAGAGAAACGACAAATCGGACTCATGATTTTCCTTTCTAAGCGAATTCACGGCATGGCACATAGAGGGATTTGAATGTTGTAGGAG
>CAYSXF010000394.1:0-4924 GCA_964434815.1 uncultured Lentisphaeraceae bacterium | reverse complement strand
TATAAGAGACAGCTACGGGGTTTGTTCACGCCGACGTCACACAAGGGGTCATCCCCTTGCAGGCGCCGGCACCAAAGGAGCCTAAGAACGTGCAGATCATCATCGACACCAGCCTCGGAGCCATCACGGCGGAACTGTATCCGGCCAAGGCGCCCGCTACCGTCAGCAACATGCTGGCCTACATCGACGCCAAATTTTATGACGCCACGATCTTCCATCGCGTCATCAACAGCTTCATGATCCAGGGCGGCGGTTTCACGCGCGACATGAAGCAGAAGAAGAACCTCGCCCCAGTCAAAAACGAGGCGGACAACGGCCTGCACAACGAGCGCGGCACGCTCGCCATGGCCCGCACCATGATCGTCGACAGCGCCACCAGCCAGTTCTTCATCAACTTGGTGGACAACGGCTTCTTGGATTTCAAATCGAAGACCGACTCCGGCTGGGGTTACTGCGTGTTCGGCAAAGTGACTGACGGCATGGACGTGGTGGACAAGATTGCGAAGACGCCCACCGGTTCTGCTGGAATGCTCAAGGATGTGCCGGTCGAGCCGGTGGTCATCAACAGCATCCGCCGCAAAGCCGACGCCTCCGCGCCCGAAGCGGCGAAGTAGGGCTGGGCCGTGAGTGATCGCCGTGCCCCCAACTAGCTTCCGGGGAATACGTCTGTTATCCACCTGAACGGGGTCAGTGGTCATTAGTCAGTGGTCATTGGTTATTAGTCATTGGGTAACTATCAAGGGCCTGCTGCTTCGGTTGCCACCGGCAGCACATCAATCAAGAATCGACCATGAGCTGTTGACCAAGCACTTCTGACAAATGACTCTTAACCAACGACCACTGACTACTGACCACTGACTACTGACTACTGACCACTGACTTATAACTTCCCCAACGCCATGTCTGCAAACACGTACGACGACAAACATATCCAGACCCTCTCAGCCATCGAGCACATCCGCAAGCGCACCGGCATGTACATCGGCCGCACCAGCGACGGCAGCCAGTATGAGGACGGCATCTATATCCTGCTCAAAGAGGTGCTCGACAACGCCGTAGATGAGTTCATCATGGGCTATGGCAAGCGCGTCGAAATCGCCATCAACTACAACACCGGCGAGGTTTCCGTGCGCGACTTCGGCCGAGGCATCCCACTCGGCAAGGTGGTCGAGTGCGTCTCGCAGATCAACACCGGTGGCAAGTTCAACGACGACGCCTTCCAGTTCTCCGTGGGCATGAACGGCGTCGGCACCAAGGCCGTCAACGCGCTCTCCACTGAGTTCGAGGTCCGTGCCTTCCGCGACGGCGATTTTTCCGAAGCGTTCTTCAAGCAGGGCATCCTCGTTTCCCAGAAGCGCGGCAAGTGCGCGACCAATCAGCGCAACGGCACCTTCGTGCGCTTCACGCCCGACCCAGACATCTTCAAAAAGTACCAGTTCCGCGAGGAGCACGTCGCACGCCGCATGCGCATGTACGCCTACCTCAACGCCGGCCTCTCGCTCGAAGTCAACGGCGCCAAGTTCATCTCCGAGAACGGACTGCTCGACCTGATCCATGACGAGGCCCAGTTCGAAAAGCTCTACCAGCCCTTCCACTACCGCTCCAAAACCCTCGAGCTGGTCTTCACCCACACCAACCGCTTCAGCGAGGACTATTACTCGTTCGTCAACGGCCAGTTCACCAACGACGGCGGCGTCCACTTGTCGGCTTTCAAAGAGGGCCTGCTCAAGGCGGTCAACGAGTTCAGCAAAAAGAAGTTCGACGGCGACGACGTGCGCGAGGGCATCATCGGCGCCATCGCCATCCGCCTCAAGGACCCCATCTTCGAGTCGCAGACCAAGAACAAGCTCGGCAACCAGGAGATACGCGCCGACCTTGTCGCGGAGATCAAGCGCGTGGTCGAGGAGATGCTCCACCGCGACACGGCCGAGGCCGCCAAGCTCATCGGCAAGATCGAGGAGACCGGCAAGCTGCGGGCCGAACTCAACGCCGTCAAGAAGCTCTCCCGCGAGCGCTCCCGCGCCGTCTCCGTGCGCGTGCCCCAGCTCAAAGACTGCAAGCACCACCTGCACAAGCAGAAGGGCACCGGCCTCGACACCATGATCTTCATCACCGAGGGCCAGTCCGCCGGCGGGTCGATCGTGAGCTGCCGCGACGTCAACACGCAGGCGATCTTCACCCTCAAGGGCAAGCCGCTCAACGTCTGCGACCTCAAGCGCGACGCACTCTACAAGAACGTCGAGATCTACAACCTCATGCAGAGCCTCGACATCGAGGAGACCGTTGACCACCTCCGCTACCAGAAGGTCATCCTCGCCACCGACGCGGATGTGGACGGACTCCACATCCGCAACCTGATGATCACCATCTTCCTGCGCTTCTTCGACCGCGTCATCAAAGAGGGCCACCTCTACATTCTGGAGACTCCCCTCTTCCGCGTGCGCAACAAGAAAGAGACCTTCTATTGTTACAACGAGGAGGAGCGCGTGAGGGCCATGGAGAAGTGCGGCAAGAATCCCGAGATCACCCGCTTCAAAGGCCTCGGCGAAATCTCCCCCGGCGAGTTCGGGGCCTTCATCGGCAAAGGCATGCGTCTGACCCCCGTAGACTGCACCCTGGACCACGCGCTGACCGACACAATCGAATTCTACATGGGCCGCAACACCCAGGAGCGGCGGCAGTACATCATGGAGCATCTGGTGATCACCGAGGAATCGTTATCGTGAGCAAAGCACCCAAGAAAGGACAACCGTCCGACCCCGCCAATGAGCCGCCAAGCCTTTTCGACGATCTGGCGCTTTTCACCTCGATGGAGGGCGAGCGGCCCCGCGAAACGCAGGACGGCGATGCCGCAGCAGCAGCAAGCCCCGCGGCGACAAAGAACGCCTCCAACGTGGACAGCGAAACGCTCTCCGCCGCCGACCGCCAGACCGCTGCCCACGCGCATGGCGGAACCGGCCCGCTGCGCGAACTCATGGACGAGAATTTTCTCCAGTTCGCTTCGTACACCATCTGCAACCGAGCCATCCCCACCGTCGAGGACGGGCTCAAGCCTGTCCAGCGCCGCATCATGCACGCGCTCTGGGAGAAAGACGACGGCCGCTTCATCAAGGTCGCCAACGTGGTCGGCCACACCATGCAGTATCACCCGCATGGCGACGCCTCCATCGGCGACGCGATCGTCCACCTCGCCAACAAGCGCTACCTCATCGAAGGCCAGGGGAACTACGGCAACATCTTCACGGGCGACCCCGCCGCCGCCACGCGTTACATCGAGTGCCGCCTGACCGAACTCGCCCGCAGCGAGCTATTCAACCCCAAGCTCACCTCCTTCATCCCCAGCTACGACGGCCGCAACAAGGAGCCCGTACTTCTTCCCTGCAAGCTGCCGCTCCTGCTGATGCTCGGCGCGGACGGCATCGCCGTGGGCCTTTCCACAGCCATCCTGCCGCACAACTTCATCGAGCTGCTCGAAGCCCAGATTGCGATTATCCAGAAGAAGCCCTTCCGAGTGTTGCCGGACTTTCAGACCGGCGGACTGATGGACGTCTCAGAGTACAACGATGGCGCGGGGCGCATCAAAATCCGCGCCACCATCGAGCACCGCCAGCCCAACAAGCTTATCATCACCGCCCTGCCGTGGGGCCAGACCACCGAATCGCTGATCGCCAACATCGAAGAGACGATCCAGAGGAAGAAGGTGCCGATCCGCCAGATCAACGACTTCACCGCCGAGAAGGTGGAGATCGAGCTGGTGCTCACCACGGGAGCCACTCAGGACCAGGCGACCAAAGCGCTCTTTGCCTTCACCTCCTGCGAGTCCACCGTCTCCAGCCGCCCCGTTGTGCTCCACCGCAACCGGCCGCGCGAGATGACCGTCTCCGAAATTCTCGTGGCCTGCACGGAGCAGCTCCTCGAACTGCTCAACCGCGAACTCGAATTGCGCAAGCGCGAACTCGACGACCTCTTCCACTACAAGACGCTGGAACAGATTTTCATCGAGGAGCGCATCTACAAGCGCATCGAAGAGCAAGTCACTTACGAAGCTGTGCAGCAGGCCGTGCTCGAAGGCTTCACACCCTTCCGCAAGAAGCTGCGCCGCGACGTCACGCTCGACGACGTGGAGAGCCTGCTCCAGATCAAGATCCGCCGCATCTCGCGCTACGACATCAACAAGAACCGCGAAGAGATCGAGGCGATCATCAAGGAAGAAGCCGAGGTCGCCGAGAACATCAAAGGCCTGCGCGCCTACGCGATCCGCTACCTCAAGGCGCTCGTCAAGAAGTACAAGGACAAGTACCCGCGCCTCACGCACATCGCGCCGGGCCCCTTCGCGCAGATCGAGGTGCGGGCGCTCACCGCCACCGAGCTCACGCTCAAGATCGATGCTGAGAACGGCTACATCGGCACCGACATCCGCGGCGGCGAGGAACTTTTCAAATGCTCCTCGCTCGACAAGATCCTCGTGGTCTGGGACGACGGCCGCTACAAGATGATGCCGCCGCCGGACAAATTCTTCGTCGACAAAAATTACGAGTACTGCAAGCCTTTCGACCGCGACAAGGAGTTCACCGCGGTCTACACCGAACCGCACTATGGCTTCACGTACATCAAGCGCTTCGCGTTCGGCGGAGCCATCCAAAACAAGGAGTACCGCCTTGCGCCGGAGAAAAGCAAGCTCCTGCTTTTCGAAGAGGGCACGCCCGAGCTGGTGTACGTCAAATACAAGCCCGCCAAGGCCCAGCGCATTCACCAGCAGATGTTCTCGCCCGCCGAGGTGCTGGTCAAAGGCGTCTCCGCCAAAGGCATCCAGATGACCTCCAAGGACGTCGCAAAAATCGCGACCAAGAAGCCCGGCTGGTGGGACGACAGCGAAGCAACGCCCAAAGGCGTGCTGACGTGAGCTGAGAGATAACGCTGAACG
>CAYSXF010000393.1:0-4929 GCA_964434815.1 uncultured Lentisphaeraceae bacterium | reverse complement strand
CGGCAGCGTCAGATGTGTATAAGAGACAGTCTTTGGCCCCGATGGCGTGCTGACGCTCTCCGCCAGCACGCCCGGCCGCTACGAGGCTGTTCTGTCAGATGGCACCAGGCGCACCTGGCAGATCGCCGGCGAGCCGGCCAGCCTGTCGCTCGACCAAACGACGTGGACCGTCACCTTCCGCCAAGCCACTGACAACGTGTACACCCGTTTCTTCAGCGCGTTGCACGACTGGAAGAGCGACGCAGACCCTCTAGTCAAATACTTCAGCGGGACGGCGGTATACGCGGGCCACTTCTCCTGGGCCGCGCCTCGCGCCGATGCGCGCGTGTTCCTCGATCTCGGCGACGTGCGGAACATCGCAGCCGTAACGCTCAATGGGCGCGATCTTGGCATCCTCTGGAAAAAGCCCTTCCGCGCGGATCTCACGGGCGTACTGCGTACCGGCGATAATCTCCTCGAAGTCCGAGTGGCGAACGAATGGTTCAACCGCTTCATCGGAGACGAGCAGTTACCCGACGACACCGGCGCGAACGCCAAGGGCGAAATCGCCACCTGGCCCGACTGGGTGTTGAAAGGCGGCAAACGTCCCGAATCGCAGCGCGTGACGCTCGTCAGCCGCAAGCAGGTCACCAAAGACACCCCGCTGCACGCCTCTGGGCTGATCGGCCCGGTTAGCGTCTACGAAGTGATTCAGGCTCGGTAGACCGCACGCATCCCCCCATCCGCCCCCGCTCAGATTGTGCGCTCCAGCACCATCGCCGTGCGGCAAGGGAGATAGACTTTGATGATGTGGCAGTTCTCGTTGCCGCGCGCCTCGGTCAGCAGCTCGAACGTCTGCCCGGGCTGGATGCGGCCGTGGCCGCCGAACGTCTCGTCGTCGCTGTTCAGCACCAGGCGGTACGAGCCCGGAGGAACGAGCACTGAGTAGTCGGCGACCGACTGCGAGCTGTGGAAGTTGAAGATGAACACCAGCGGCCCGCGCTCGAACACGAGGATTTTGTCCTTGTCCGACACGAAGAGCCGGCGCGGCACAGTGCCTTCCAGCGCGTGGTAACGCGTGACCAGATGGATGATCGCCGAGTCGAACTCGCCCATGCACCAGTACAGCAGGTCGGGGTTGTCGCGCAGCGCCCACTGACGGCGGGCGTACTGGTACGAATAGCCGTTGCCGTCCCGCGGGAAATCGATCCATTCGGGGTGGCCGAACTCGTTGCCCATGAAGTTCAGATAGGCATGCCCCGCCGTGGCCAAAGTGGCGAGCCGCGCGAGCTTGTGCAGCGCCACGCCACGGTCGGCCTTCAGGTTCTGCGAGGCGCGCGACATAGAGTCGTAGATCGCCGAATCGACCAGTTGGAAGAAGAGCGTCTTGCCGCCTACCAGCGCCTGATCGTGGCTCTCCACATAGTTCACCGTCTGCTCGTCCGCGCGGCGGTTCGTCAGCTCATGCCACAGGTAACCGATGCTCCAATTCTCGTCGCGCACGTCGCGGACCAGGCGGAACCAGCACTCCGGCACGCCCATGGACATGCGGTAGTCGAAGCCCGCGCCGAAATCGCTGATCGGCGCCGCGGTGCCGGGCATCCCGCTCACGTCCTCCGCGATCGCGATCGCGTCCGGGCGCACCTCATGGATCACGCGGTTCGCGAGATTGCAGTAGATCCACGCGTCCTCGTCGACCGTCGCGTCGAAGTACTGGCCGTAATCCGTGAAATCAACGCCCAGCCCGTGGTGCAGGTAGAGCATGCTCGTGATGCCGTCAAAGCGGTAGCCGTCGAAGTGGAACTCGTCCAGCCAGAAGCGGCAGTTGGAGAGCAGGAAATGCAGCACGTCGGTCTTGCCGTAGTCGAAACAGCGCGAGTCCCAGGCCTCATGCCAGCCGCGCAGTCCGTCGTGAAAGTACTGGTACGGGGTGCCGTCGAAAAGCGACAGCCCGTCGCGCTCGTTTTTGACCGCGTGCGAGTGGACGATGTCCATGATCACCGCAAGGCCCGCCTCGTGGGCGGCGTCCACCAGCGCCTTCAGCTCCTCCGGCGTGCCGAAGCGCGACGAGCAGGCGAAGAAATTCGACACATGGTATCCGAACGAGCCGTAGTACGGGTGCTCCATCACCGCCATCAGTTGGATGGTGTTGTAGCCGGACCGGATGATGCGCGGAAGAACCTTCTCGCGGAATTCCGTGTAGCTGCCCACCGCCGCCTTTTCCTGCGCCATGCCGACGTGGGTCTCGTAGATGAGCGGCACGCGTTTGGGCACAGTGAAAACAGGCATCCGCCAGACGTAGGGCGGCGGCTCCCACACTTGAGCGGCGAAAAGCAAGGTGACAGGGTCCTGAATCACGCGGCGGGCGTAGGCGGGAATGCGCTCACCCCGCCCTCCGTTCCACGCCATCTCCAAGCGGTAGCACTGCCCGTGTTTGATGGCCTCCGGCGCGAGGTGGATTTCCCAGACGTCGCGCCCGTGAAGGCGCTGGAGCCTGAATGCATCTTGCACCTGCCACCCGCAGAAGTCGCCCACCAGCCAGACCGACGTCGCGTTCGGCGCCCACTCGCGGAAGACCCAGCCGTCGCGCGTCTTGTGCAGGCCGTAGTACTCATGGGCGCAGGCGAATTCGGCGAGCGAGCCGGGGCCCTTCGCCAGCCGCTCGGCGAGCCGGGCGGCGGCGGCCGAACGTTTGCGTATGATTTCCGCATACGGGGCCAGATAGGGATCGTCCAGCAGACAAGCGCGGGTAGCAGAAACCGGCATAACCTGACCCTCCCGATGCAGACTATTCGAACGAGCGCACCAGCGGCCGATTCAACATCTGCTCGTAGATGTCGGTGTAGGCCTTAGCGCACACGTCGTGATTGAAACGCGCCCGACCTTCGCGCATGATGCGGGCGATGTGGCGCTCGCGCTCATCGGCCGGGCGCTTGTAGAAATCCATGGCTTTGTCCATCGTCCACTCCAGCCCGCGGCTGTCGTAGATCTTGAACACGAAACCGTTGCCCTTGCCCGTCTGCAGGTCGAGGTGCTCCACCGTGTCGTGCAGCCCGCCGGTGTCGTGCACCACCGGCAGCGAGCCGTAGAGCTGCCCCACCATCTGCGGCAAGCCGCACGGCTCAAACAGCGACGGCACCAAGGTGAAGTCCGAGGCCGCAAACCCCTGCTTTGAAAGCGCCTGATTGAAATCACACACCGCCAGCCGGCCATACAGTTCGTGGAAGCGCAGAATGTCGTAAAAGGGCTGCTGGTAGACGCCGTTGGCCACCACCGCTATCTGCGCGCGCTCCTTCCAGTGGCGCGACATGAACCGGTAGAGGATGTCGGTCAGCAACTGAGGCCCCTTCTGAGCAGGATCCAGACGCGACGGCCAGAAGAACAGCGGCGCATCGGGATTCTCCTCCAGCCCCACCTTGCGCTGAAAAGAGATCTTGTTGGCGCGTTTAGCCTCGCGATGGGTGTCAGGTCCGTAGCACACCTCGATCAGCGGATCGGTCTCCGGATTGTCCGAGGGGTCAGGCGCATTCAGGATGCCGACCGCGCAGCCGGCCTCGTACTTGTTGCGGATCTCCTGGCGAAGTTCGACCGGAATGAAGTCATGCCACCCGTTGACGATTTCCTTGAGGAAGGTCGGGCTGACCGTGTTGATGAAATGTGAGGCGAACACGCCGGTCGCCTGCATGTCGATCGGGTTGTTATTGCGCGACTCCTCGTAGTTGTAGGGCACGCGCGTATAGTACAGGTTAGCCCAGAACTCCGCCGCGTCGATGCCCGAGTCCTCGATCTGCGCAAGCGTGAGGTGATGCGTGTGGATGTTGTGCACCGTGAACAGGCAGGGGATGCCCATGCGACGCGCAGCGGCCGGAATCAGGCCCGTCATCCAGTCGTTGCAGTGGATCAGGTCCGGCTGCACCGTGGGGATGATGTTGTTGATGACCTCGCGCGAGAAAGCGAGCGCCAGCTTCGGGTTTTCGTTCTGCGAGTTGCTGTAGACCGTGTCGCGGTAGTAGAAGCAGCGGTCCTCGGCCAGATGGATGCGCGAGTCCGGCAGCCGGCTCTTGTACACGCGAAGCTCGTCGCTGATAAGCTGGCCCACGTCGATGTGGAACATGCGGCGGTAGTGAGGCAGCGCCACATGCACATCCGCGCCCAGATCGAACAGCGCCGCCACCAGCGACGCCGAAACGTCTGCCAGCCCGCCCGCCTTGGCGTTCAGCTTGCAGGCCATGTTACCCATGCCCGACGGCAGATAGGTGATCTCCGGGGTGACAATCAGAATGCGCGGTTTTTCGTTGCTGGCACTCTGTTTCTTTTTTGCATTCGCCATCTGTGAAAACTCCTGTCCGCCAGCAGCCTATCCGCCGACCTTCTCCGTAACTTTCTTGGTCAGTTCCTGCCCTTTTTTCTTCAGCTCTTCAATCCTGCGCAGCTTTTCCTGCACCGCAGGAACGTCTTGAACCTTCTTCTGGATCTCTCGCTGCGTCTGGAGCAACTCATGCTGAAGTTCGCGATACCGCGCCCGAAGCGCATCGACTTCCGGCGAGGCGTAGGCTGTATCCGTCCAGGCCGAACTCACTTCGCTCTCCAGCTTGCGCGTTTCAATCACGATCTGCGCGCGCTGATCCATCAGCCCGTTCACCTGCTTGCTGTCGGCCTCGGAAAGTTTCGACAGCTCTTCCGCAGCCGCACGCCGCGCGCACACGCTCAGGCACACACACGCCGATATCCAACAGAACACACGTCTCATGACACGCCCTTTCATATGCAAGGTCAGAGCAGAGTATAAACAAACCATACTCTTTGCGCAACACATCGCGCGGCCAAAAAGGCCGCTTCCCCCCCGTCAAAAAAAAGTCGAAAAAAAGCGCGATTTGCTGTTGCGCGTCCCGAGGTGATCTGCTATCTTACACCCCGTTCTTTTGAAGCGAGTGTAGCTCAGTTGGTAGA
>CAYSXF010000392.1:0-4940 GCA_964434815.1 uncultured Lentisphaeraceae bacterium | reverse complement strand
GAAGCCGGGAGAGAAGAAACCCGAGCCGGCGGCTAAGGCGCCCGGCGCTAAGCCGCTGCAGGTTGATTTGCGGAAGTTCGCGCTGACGGACGCCACATTCCGCCGGGTGAAAGACGACAAGAATGGACTGCGCGAACTCGCCGAGCTTTCACGCGTCAACGTGACCCTGGACGACGTGAAGAACGGGCAGACGGGCAAGCTGGGGTTGGCTGCCGATATTCGGGTGGAAAACGCGAACGGCGTGCTGCATGCCAAGCTGAGCGGCAATTACGCGTTTTCCCTTGCGGCTAATCTGAAGCCCGGTTTGATCAAAGGCGGTACGCGCCTGGATGTGACCCGCGCTGCAGGCGCGCTGGCTGACATGGCTGACTTCGGCTCGGAACTCGACGTGGAAGTCACGCCCACAGACATCAAGGGCGTGGCTCTGCGATTCAAGAAGGGCGTTGCGCGCTTGGGCGAGCTACGCGCGAGCGGGCCGTTTGACATGGAAAAGCTCGAGGGCCATCTGAGCATCGAACTCGCTGGCATCGACAAGCAACTCTTGAACTTGGCCGGCGCCAAAAGCGGCATGGAGTTCGGCGGCACGACGATCAGTTCGACGAGCCAGATCGAGCTGGCTAAGGCAGGCGCGATGATCACGGCCAGCGGCCAGTTGGCGGTGAGCAAGTTTCAGTTGACGCGCGCGAACCAGACGACGCCCCAACTGGACCTCCGCGCCGACTACAACGTCACCGTCGACCGCGGACAAAGCGCGGCTGTGTTGCGCGGGCTGACATTGACCGGCACTCAAAACGGCGCACCACTGCTGAAGGCTGAGCTGGCTAACCCGATGCAGATCGGTTGGGGCAGCGCCAACAATGCGGTGGGAGACTCGACGCTGACCTTGGCCGTCTCGAGCCTGAACCTGGCAGACTGGAAGCCGTTCCTTGGCGAGGTGGCGCCAGCCGGATCCGTAAATGTAAAAGCACGCCTGCTCTCACAGCAAGGCGGCAAGCAACTGACCTTTGACGTTGACTCCGGGATTGAGCATCTCACCGTCTATGCGGGCAGCAATCACATCGCCGACGCGGCCATCACCTTGCAGGCGAGCGGCAAGGCGAGCGACTTGAAACAGTTTGATCTGACGAGCTACAAACTGGAAGTTGCGCGGCAGAACCAGACGTTGGTGTCGGTCTCAGGCTCCGGGGCGTATGACAAAACGAGTGAGGCAGCGGATATGCAGGTTATGGCCAAGGCTGTGCTGGCACCGCTGCTCCAGGTTCTGCCACGCCCGGATATGAGCGTCGCTTCCGGCACGGTCGATCTGATAGCCCACCTCACCCAAAAGCAAAAGGCACAGGCGGTCACCGGCACTCTGGCGCTGGCTGATTTGACGGGGCGGTTTGGGAAGAGTGAAGTCCGCGGGCTTGGCGCCGGTGTGGACTTCGATGCGGGCATGGCGTCCCGGCAGATCCAAATCCGGAAGCTCACGGGCAAGTTGACGCAGGCGGGAAATACTGCCGCGAGTTTCGATGTGTCCGGGGCATATGATTCCGGCACCACGAATGCGGACCTGCGAGTCACGGCCCAGTTAGTGCTTGCAGCGCTGCTCCAGGCCTTGCCTCTGCCGGGAGTGAGTGTTTCTGCTGGATCAGTCGAACTCAAGAGCCATGTTACGCAGATGCAGAAGACGCAAGCTGTCACGGGTAACCTGGCGCTGGTGAATTTCTCCGGGCGCTTGGGCACGAATGAGGTGAGCAGCTTGGGCACGGACGTGGACTTCGACTTGGGGATGACGCCGCAGCAGGTACAGCTCCGCAAGCTCTCGGGCAAGCTTACACGGGGAGCCGCAGCGGGTGGCAGTTTCGATGTGTCGTGCAGTTACGACCCGGTCAAGACCAACGCTAACCTGAGCGCCAAGCTGACGGATTTCAACCAGAGCTGGCTGGGGCCGCTCTTGGAGCCGGTGTTGGGCGGCAAGGAGCTCGTGTCGGTGACGATCAACGGCAATGTCATCGCCCAATACGAGCAGCAAGGGGCATCGGACGTGAAGGCGGACTTCCAGATGGCGAATCTGGTGGTGAAGGACCCCAAGGGGCAGTTCCCTGCGTCGCCGCTGGAGGCAAAGATGCAAATGGACGCTTCGCTGCGCAAGCAGATGCTCGACGTGCGCCAGTTTCAGGTCACCCTGACTCCAACGGCGCGCGCTGCCAACCAGGTGCAAGTGAGCGGCCAGGTGGATATGTCCCAGGCCAACGCGATCCAGGGGAA
Organism: uncultured Lentisphaeraceae bacterium; assembly: GCA_964434815.1. Taxonomy (GTDB): domain Bacteria; phylum Verrucomicrobiota; class Kiritimatiellia; order RFP12; family UBA1067; genus CAYSXF01. Next base: position 2,690 of record CAYSXF010000392.1, on the reverse strand, counting down.
CCTGAAACTGGTAGCGGACTCGCTGGATTTCACCAGTTATTACGACTTGTTCATTGGCGGAAAACCGACGGCTGCGAGAGGGGCTGCGCCTGCGCTTTCCCAGACCGGATCAGCTCCCGCAACCGCACCGGCGGCTGCGAACAAGGAGCCTGACCCGGTCAAACTGCCATTGCGCAACTTCACGGCCACGGCTTCGGTCCGTCGCTTGTACCTGCATGAAATAGAAATTGCCGATTGGCAGGCCGCTGTGACGATTGATGGCGGCCATGTGGTGTTGAACCCGTTCAAGCTGGCGCTCAATGGCGCGCCCGTGAACACGCTGCTCGATATTGACCTGGGGGTGTCTGGCTGGAAATACGACGGATCTTTTAGCGCACAAGCCATTCCGCTGACGCCGCTGGTGAATACGTTTCAGCCGGAGCGCAAGGGAATCCTTGGCGGGACTCTGAGCGCCCAGGCGAAACTGGCCGGAGGCGGCATAACCGGGGCAAGCCTCCAGAAGAATCTCGCGGGCCAGTTCGACCTAAGTGCGACCAATCTCAATCTTTCGGTCGAAAGTATACAGGGCAACACCGTCTGCACGCGCCTGCTCAAGACGCTGGTCGACACCATCGCAGTCATCCCTGATCTGGTCAACAACCCCGCGAGCGCGGCAACGTCGTTGCTCTCGAAGTTGACCGGATCGAGTAACAGCAGTAAGAGCGGCACAGGCGGCTTGACCTCCGACCTCCAGAAGTCCCCGATTAATTGGGCAACCGTGCACGTCACCGTAGGCTCCGGCCTCGTGAACGTGCAACAAGCGCTGGTGCAAAGCCCCGCCTTTGAGGCTCAGGCGCACGATGGGACCATTACGCTGGACGAGGTGTTGAACAACTCTCCCCTCCAAATTCCCATCTCAGTCTTGCTCGAGCGCACGGTCGCGCAACGCATCAACATGGCTGGTAATACTGACGCCAACGCCACCTACGCCAAGCTGCCGGACTTCCTGACGATGAAAGGCACCCTCGGAAAAGCCAAAGCCGACATCAATTACGTCGCCTTGAGCAGCGCGGTGCTGCAGGGAACGGGAGGCAAAGGGGGCCAGGTTGGCAGTGTTGTCCAAGGTCTCGGCGGCCTCTTGTCGACAGACGCGAATGCCACCTCCAACAAGACCCCCACAACCCAACCCGGAGGCAAAGTGGGCGGGCTCCTGCAAGGTCTCGGCGGCCTCTTGAACAACAGCGTGCCCGCCGCAACCAATGCGCCTGCAACTGACAACCAGACCCCCGTCCAAAATCAGCACAAGGGGCGTCGCGGGCGATAGTCGATCCGCATCTCGAAACGGCAAACTCCCTTCGCGGCCAAATGACAGAAGCGCTTCTGCGGCTGCAAGTGATACAACTGGCGAAAATTATTTGGACTAAAGACGCCGGGTGTTCGGCTGTAGGGCGAGCACTCCGCGCCGTCGACGCGGACCGAACAGCGGCGGCGCAGGATCGCACGCCCTGCCGAATAACGTCTAATTAATAGCCGCCGTAGGTGTGACAGCTTCCATGGGGTCTTTGTAGCCGAGGGTGAGGTTGATTGGAATGAGCTTGAGAATAGCGAAAAACCCCAATAAAAAATGGTTTAAGGGGTTTGAGGATGGTGGGCCCAGCAGGGCTCGAACCTGCGACCAAAGGATTATGAGACCGACGTTTATGTCCGTAAAATATGGTTATTTTTAATGTGTGTAGCTAAATTGTAACTAAATCGTTGCTAAGTCGCTTGGCAAGTGGTATCATAGGCGCGTTTTCGGGAGCATAAGCGAAAGGCGGCGCAAAGTGGCAAAGAAACGCAAAGAGGGTGCCGGTGCTAAAAATCTGATGAGGCGCGGTTCGGTGTGGTATATCAAGCGTATGGTTGACGGCCAGGTGCTTGTCCAGAGTACTGGGGAGACCGAACTCGGCAAGGCCAAAAAGGCGCGCGACCGGATTCTGAACCCCTATAACCTTCGGGATGAGCGGGATCGGGCCGAGGCTGCTCTTGCCCGCGTGCAGACGGTTGACCAGCGGCTGGCGAAGGCGATTGATGACCTCCCAGCGCTAACCGTCAAGGAGGCGTGGTCGGCGTTTCTGAAATCCCCGGAGCGATCGGATGCGGGCGAGGTCACGCTTGACGGGTATCTTCTGAAATGGAATATCTTCGAGAAGTGGATCGAGGCCCGGCGTCCGAGTGGCGAACTGCGGGCGGTCACGCTTCAGGATGCGACCGATTTCGCCGCCGAACTCGTTGAAAAGGGGCTGACGCCTAACACCTTCAACAAGTACATCGCGCTTTTCAGTTTGATGTTCAGGGTATTGAACGATACGGCGCGGATCACCGTGAACCCCTGGGCAAAGATCAAGCGCAAGCGGTTGAACACGCAGGGGCGGCGGGCTTTGACGGTAAAGGAGCTTCAGACTGTTCTGGAGAGTGCGACAGGCGAGCTTCAGACGCTGCTGATTATCGGCGCGTATTCCGGCTTGCGTCTGTGTGACGCGGTGACGCTTGACTGGAGCGAGGTCGATCTCGTCCGCGGTATCATCACGTTGCAGCCAAAGAAAACGGCGTCGAGAACAGGCAAGTTCGTGGGCGTTCCGATACACCCCACGCTGCAGGCGGCCCTGTCGCAAACACCGCCGGACAAACGGCACGGGTTGCACAATCAGCGCCCTTTGTAACAATTCTCG
>CAYSXF010000391.1:0-4945 GCA_964434815.1 uncultured Lentisphaeraceae bacterium | reverse complement strand
TACTCCCTCTTCTCACTTTCCTGTCCTACACCCCCGAAAAGGGGGACGGACGCAATCGTTTAACTATACGGGGCGGCGGCGCTTGACCTGCACCGCCGCCCGCTCAAACCCCACTACCAGATGATGACGGTCGTGCCTCGGATGGTATTGATATACAGCCTGCCGTTGCGCAACACAATGGTGTCATGCAGGACGTTCCCTTGGGCATCCTTCAACACGATCGTCGGCTGTCCGCCCACCCATGTGGCACCCGTAAAGTCGGCGAGTTGTGTGATTCCGCGCGGCCTCGGTGCCGGGCGGCGTGCTGACCGTGGTGGTGCCGGCGCCGGTGCCGCGCGGGGTGACGCAGCTCGCGGACTTCACGGGTGCCACATGGGTGGGCGGGCAGCCGACGATTGTGCTGAAGGATGCGCAAGGGAACGTCCTGAGCGCGAAGATCGTGCTGCGCAACGGCAAGCTGTACATCAACACCGTTCAAGGCACCATGGTCTTCCTCCTGTGACGGCTTGAGCGAGTAGGGCGGCGGCGCACGGTGCGCCGCCGCCTGTTCTAGCAGAAAGTCTGGTTTTCAAAAAACGCCTTTGACGGATGGGCATTTTTTGGTAAAGTACAAACACATTTTTCTGCGGGCGTAATTCAATGGCAGAATAGGAGCTTCCCAAGCTTCACACGTGGGTTCGATTCCCATCGCCCGCTCCATGTCGAAAATTCGCAAGCCGCTTAACTATAACCAGTTAAGCGGCTTTTTTTGTCCTCATGTATGCTCTCGATAGGTAGGTGGTATCCGTTTCATGAATCGGTGATTGGTTTATCCTCGTAACAAAGTGAGTTACGCCTGCCACGTTGTCATGGGCAAGTTGCCCATGACACGACGTCGTGCCCCATGCACCTCAACTTGCAAACAGCTCGTTCGTGCGGCAGTAGGGGTAGGGTTACACCCCATAGCCCGAACCGGGCACACTTTCTATCATTTCAACAGAAACCCCCAATAAAGGAGAAGTAAAATGAATCAGTATGTCAGTTCCGCCCTTTGCGTCGTCGTGCCTCTGATGGGTATGGCTCTCGCGGCGAACGCCGTGGAGTCTGCGCCCGTTCCGCTTGCGCCCGGAGGAGCGGCCGCGTTCACGCTGCCAGCGCTACCCTACGCGCAGGAGGCACTGGAGCCCTACATCTCGAGCCGGACGATGGGTTTCCACTATGGCAAGCATCATCAGGCCTATGTGGACAACCTGAACAAGTTGGTCTCTGGTACGCCTTGGGCGGCAGGCTGTCCGCTGGAAAAAGTGATTCTTGATTGCGCGGGAAAAACCGAAAAGGCCGCAGTTTTCAACAATGCGGCGCAGGCCTGGAACCATAGTTTCTTCTGGCAGTGCATGAAGCCGGGCGGCGGGGGACAGCCCTCGGGGCGGCTGATGGAACTGATCGCGAAGTCCTTCGGCGACTTCGGCAAGTTCAAGGAAGCTTTCGTGACGGCGGCGGTCGCGCAGTTCGGCAGCGGATGGGTCTGGCTTGTGCAAGACGGCGACACGGTGAAGATCGTCAAGACGTCCAATGCGGACACGCCGGTCGCGCACGGGCAGACGGCGCTCCTGACGTGCGACGTCTGGGAACACGCCTACTATCTCGACTACCAGAACCGCCGCAAAGACTTCGTCGAGGCGTTCATTGACCATCTTGCGAATTGGGAATTCGCGACATCGCAGTTGAAATAAAGCACGGTCCGCAACGAGCGGACGAAAGGAGTACAGATGAACAGAATCAATAAGATCATGGCCTTGTGGTTGACGCTCGGGCTCCTGACCGGAGGCGCGGCGCTGCCGGCGTTTGCGGACTCCGCTTCGTCGGATCAATCGGTGACGACGCAGACGACAGAAACGACGCAAACGACGCCGACGAGCCGGAGGACGCGGACGACCACAACGCAAACGACCGAGACGCAAAGGTCGCAGACCAACGAAATGCCGAGAAAGCATCCGATCCTCATGTATATTCCCAACCGCATTTTTGATGCGTTGGATATCGTGCGTGCCCGTGTGCGTATCGGCCCCGGACTTTCCGTGGGCGCGCGCGTCGGCTCGATCGCCACAGTTTTTGTCGGCGGTCATAGCACGGCCTATGTCGGCTTGCCCGGCCCGCGCGGCAAGCCGGAAATTTCCTTGCCGTTCGGCCTTGAGGACAGCGCCGGTCAGGCACTCGCACCCGCCAAGGAAAGCGAAGCGGAAATCGAGAAGCACCCGTACTATGGCCCGACGGAGATCGGCGTCGAAGCCCAGGTGGCCATTGTGGGAGTAAGCGTTGGCGTCGAACCGCTCGAAGCACTGGACTTTCTCGCAGGCATCTTCTTCATCGATCTGAAGGGCGATGATTTTTGAAATCATACCGCGGACGAGAAATAATTAGACTTTAATCTGTTTCGCGCAGAGGACGCTAAGGACGCAGAGGTGTTGGTTATTGTTTGATTTCCAAATATTCTGAGGTCTCTGCGGACTCTGCGCGAACCATGCGTATAGGCCATATACTTTTCGCAGTTGTCAGACATCGGACATCGGGTAGGGCGGGTTCCCCGAATCCGCCGCAGACGCCTCGGGGAGGCGTCCCTACCCGTAACGGCTCCACATTTAATTAAAATGCTCTATCCGTAAGTTGCGCTCGCGCCCATTTATGCCGTGCCATCCGATGCGGAGACGTGACCGCCCTTGCGCCAGATCAGGCCGGGGAAATGTGTGGAGCTGTAGGCGGCGAGCAGATGTCGCCAAGCGGGCGCGAGCGCGGCGGTGTCGCTGCGCCAGATGTCGCGGTGTATGGCGGCGCAGGCTTCGGGGCTGGCGAGGACGGTTTGCAAATCCTTCCTCTCGATGCCGTCGACTCCGCGTGCGAGAATGTCGCGCGAGATGGCTGTGAGGTCGTCGGTTTCTTTATCGGCTGCGTGATCTTGCGGCGCGAGCATCGAGAGATGGAGCGCGTGGGCGTAGGGATCGAGCAGCGTGAAGGCGACGGGCGACTGACCGGCGCGGCTGAGGCGTTCGCTTAAATAGGCGACGGCGTCGTCGAGCGCGCAGACTTCGAGCGGCGGTGTGGTTTCCTCGGGCGTCAGAAGTGTTTTGTGTTTGCGCAGCCACTGGCCCACGGCGGGCGATGAGAGCAAAATGCTGATCGGAATGGAGAAGACCAGCGGCGCGAGTATCGGCAGCATACACCGGAAGAAGGACGGGCCGACGGAATAGGCGAGCGCGCTCCAGACTGCGCCGGTGGCGGTGATCCAGCCGTGCGAGAGCGTGGCTTCGCGCAAACTGAGGCGCTGGTTGGGCGCGCGGTTCTGCCCGGCCCAGGTGCTTCTGCGTCCGCGAAACAGCGAGACGATGATGGCGCTGACCCACATCATCAAAAGCGGCGATAGCGCGGCGAAGACAAGTAGCGCGAACGCTGATCCTGCGGCGGCGCGGCCCAGTCCGCCGAATGCGCGGCGACGGAGGGGATTGGAGGCGAGTGCGAGCAGGCTGAAGACGACAGGCGACAGCAGCAGGAGGAGCAACAGCGCGAGAAGAATCGCGCCGTGAACCTTGAGCGAAAGATGATTGAACGGCGCAAAGCCCGCGCTGGTGATGAGCGTGAGATGCGAGTGCTCGAACTGGACGACGACGAGCGTGCTGATGATGAGGTACGAAAGCCACAGGATCGAGTTCATGTAGGTCAGGATGCCGCGCAGCAAATGCAGGCGGCTGGGGCGCGGCAGATCGCGCGAGAAGAGCAGCCAGAAATTTTGCATGTTGCCCTGGCACCAGCGGCGGTGGCGGCGCACGCTGTCGGGAAACGTCGCAGGCGATTCTTCGTAGGAGCCCTCGATGTCGTCGGCGATGATGACTTCGAACCCGGCACGCCGCATGAGCGCGGCTTCCACCACATCGTGGCTGTAGATTTGTCCGCCGAGCGGCTCGCGCCACGGCAGGCGCGGCAGGCGGCAGTTCGCCATGAACGCCGATACGCGGACGATGGCGTTGTGGCCGTAGTAATAGCCGTCGCCGGGATTCCCGTAGCGCACGCCGGCAGAGAGAAGCGTTCCACAGAGCCGCCCCATGAATTGCTCCATGCGCCCCATCAATGTCTCGGCGCGGACGATGGTGGTATGCGTCTGGATGATGCCCGCGTTCGGATTGTTCTCCATGCGGCGCACGAGTTCGAGCAGCGCCGGACCGGTCATGATGCTGTCGGCATCGAAGATCACCATGTAGCGAAAGGCTGCGCCCCTCTGCTCCAGAAACTCGCTGATGTTTCCGCTCTTCATGCCGGTGTTGAGCTGCCGGTGGCGATAGTGGATGCGGTCGAAGCCGCCGCATTCCTGCGCCAGAACGAACCACGCCGTCTCCTCCTGGCACCAGCGCGCAGGATCGCGGGAATCGCTGAGCAGAAAGAAATCGAATGCGTCAAGACAGCCGGCCCGCTTGAGCGAATCATAGGTGACGCGCACGCCGGCCGCGACGCGCGCGATGTCCTCGTCGCACACCGGAAAAAGCAGCGCCGTGCGCGGCAGCAGTGGCGGAGCATCGGGCGCTGGCGCGGGCTGACCGGTGTCGCGCGGTCGCGCGCGCAGAGCGATGTAACCATAAAGTGCGTAACAAAACATCAGGCTGATCATGCCGAACAGCATCGCGTGCATGATCAGGATTACGTACTTCAATCCGTAGAATTGCGTGCGCCAGAGGAAATCGGCGAACGCGTACGTGTCGAATCCCCAGACGAAAAAGAAAACACCAGCAAAGACGGCGTGACGCACGTTGCCTGTCCGGTTTGGCGGTGCCGTCTTGTCCGGTGCGCAAACAGACGTATTTTGTGCAGCATCCATGATGCGCCTCCTCCTCACCGCGTAAAATGATACAGCAGCGCGAGCAGCACCGCGAGAATCTGTCTCTTATACACATCTCCGAGCCCACGAGACAGGCAGAAATCT
>CAYSXF010000390.1:3967-4958 GCA_964434815.1 uncultured Lentisphaeraceae bacterium | reverse complement strand
ACGGTTACAACGCCTGGGTCAAGGCGTACAACGAAGGGAAGTGACCGCCATGCCCCTCATTCTCGCCATCCTTGCGGCGCTGCTGTCCTTCCCGGTTCTCGCCGGGCCGACCAACGCCCATGCGCGGGTCAGGCTCCAGCCGGTCGGCCGCGTCCTGCTTGTGTCCGTCGTCGATGCAGGCATGGACGCGTCCGTGGCGAAGGCGGACCGCGTGAGGCAGCCGGCGCTCCCGCCGATGCGCCCTGTCGCGGCTGCCGCGAGCAACGTCGTCAGCGCGGCAGCGCTGGTCGCAAGGCTGCTTGGCGCGGACAGCCTGATGCCGGAGACGGCGCAGGTTGTCCCCGGCGTCACGGTGGCGGACAACCCGGTCCCCGTATCCGCGCCGCTGATCCTGGCCTCCGGGTCCGGCACCTTGGTTGTGACGTACCGGTATGTTTTCGCGTTCGACGATTTGGACCTTCTCTGTCCGGAGCTTGCGGGCAAGCGGGCGGCGGACGACTCCTATTTCGGCATACGGGCGAAGCGGATCGTCGATCTCGCCCGCGCCGGAAAACTGGACGAGGCCAAGGCCGAGGCCGGGCGGTACGCGGCGGACTGGGGACTGTATCGGGAACGCGGCGGGCACCGGTAGGGACGCATCCCCGAGGCGTCCGAAAGGTAGGGACGGACCTCTGGGCCGTCCTCTCAGAAAAGGAAATTCCCATGACGCACGAATGTATCCAAGAGCGCCGTCTGGTCGAAAACGAGGCTGTGGCCGACCGCGTGGAAAAGGAAATCTACGTCGGCCGCGAAGGGCGGCAGCCGGTCCTCGTCCGGATCGACCGCTGCGAGCGCATCGCCAACGCGCTGACATACGTCTCGACCGCACTCTTGATCTCCGTTCTCGTGGCAGCCGGTTCCTTGCTGTGGCAGGCGGTCGTCCAGCACGCCACCGGCAAATGAACATCCCCAACCCAAAGGCTATCCTATGAAACTACTCCTTCTCTCCTGG
>CAYSXF010000390.1:0-3957 GCA_964434815.1 uncultured Lentisphaeraceae bacterium | reverse complement strand
GAAAGGCATCCTCTGGAACCGCTGCATCGTGGGCCTGATCGGCCTGTTCCTGCTCGGCGGGCTCCAGGGCGTGGTCGGGTGGCTAATGGTGGCGAGCGGTCTGGTGGATCGGCCCTCGGTGAGTCACTACCGGCTGGCCGCCCACCTGTCCACCGCGCTGCTGATCTCCGTGCTCGTGGCGGCCGGTTCGCTTCTTTGGCAGGCGGTCGTCAGCCATGCGTCCGGCAAATGATTCCCCGGTAGGGACGGTTCCCCGAACCGTCCGCCGGTCCAAAGGTTCAACGCATTAAGGTAGCGCCCGACCTCCGGGCGGGCCTCTCAGTTTCTCAATTCTCTCAATCTCCGGCCTCGCGGGTGCGAGTGGCCGGGCACGCGTTGGCTGGTCTTCACAACTGACGCACGAATGAACTAACAAACTAATTCACTTCTCACAAAGGAGCGTTTATGGACAACACGAACATGATGGCGTATTTGGGCGGCATCGTCCGCGTGGCGACCTCTATTATCGGCGGGTATCTGGCGCAGAAGGGGCTTGCGACAGAGACCGAAACGGAAAGCATCTCGGGCGCTGCCGTAGTTGTGGCGACGGGCCTGTGGTCGGTCTGGGCCAAGCGCAAGGCGCTCGCCAAGGTGCCGCCCAAGGTTCCCGGCGCGGCGGGCTGCATCCTTCTCTGCGCCCTCATGCTCTGGGCGACCGGTTGCGCGGGCCTGTCCGAAAAGCAGATAGCCGCCGCAGGCAAGATCGCCGACAGTTACTACAACTCCGCCAACGTCGCCGAGCTGTGGCGGGTGACCTCCACCAACAACACCGGCCGGGTCGTTTTCGAGAACTTCAACGAGTTCGTCATGAACACGCCCGTGCCCCCGAAGAACATCATCCCCCGCGAGCCCACCTTCTGGGAAGGCGCGTGGGACACCGTCAAGACCCTCGGCCCCTGGGCCTTCTTCGGCTACGCCCTCGGCGGCGGCGGTCTCGCCAACCACACCAGCACCACCGTCAACAACGCCGCACCGGCGCAATAGCGCTCACCGTTCGCCAGTGATGTGCAAAATAACGGACGGCGGGGTTTCTCCGCCGTCCGTTCTATTACAAAATCGCCAGATGCTAGACCTCTGTTAACGGTCGGCCTGCAACTGTTCTGTCTGAATGACAGGTGCGGGCCCCGGATCAATCGCTACACATTAATGGCTCTTACTCGACTTGCCGGCCGTCATTTCCACCTGAAGTGTTTGGCCTGGGAAATACCAAGACCTGCCAGCGTCCACAGAACAATCCAAATCGTATTTTCGGCAGTAACTAACGATGCCCTCTAGCTCCGCTAAACTGAGGCTGTACGGTTGCGCGACATACACCGATGGAGCGCCATTCTTCTTCCATAGCGAAACATGGTCATGCGCTCCTTTGGTGTTACATTCGCATCCGCGCGGGCCAGTACGCGTGCATTTCTTTCCAATAAGCCTTTTCGCGCAGAGTCGCCCTTGTGCCTCCTTCAACATTTCCTTGGAGCAGAACGACGCCAACCTCACAGGCTTAAGGACTTCGGCTATTGCTGCATCAACCGCAACGAGCCCCTCTTCTGCAAGAAGCTCCTGCAAAACTTTGACCACCTCTTTGTGTTTTGGACTTGGACTTGACTTAAACGATGACATGTGACCCCCTTTTTGTGATGGCTATGGATTGATTGTTCAACACGCGGTGAATACGCTGATCGGACCTCGGTTACTCTTTCCACGGTTTCTTGAAACTCTTTGCTTTCAAATCTTCAAGGATTGCGGCTTCTAGCTTTTTCACCAGCTCCGGCAGGTAGTCTGCATGGCAGACAAGAAACTGCGAAAAAAGTCCATCATGATCGGACACGAGTCCGCGTGCTAAACGTATGATGGTGCTCCATGGTGAGCGCTTTGGAGCGTCTTCATGAATTTTGGCGTATATCTCGCTGCGTTCCTCTGTTTTGCCGATAAGCGACATTAGCCTTTGCGTCTGCGACGCGCAGTGCTTTTCAAAATCGACTCCAAAATTGCTATACAAATCAAGGACATTTACGCGCTCAGCAAGCGTGGCGATGTCTTTTGCTTGAGCCACCTCTTCGCAAGTAACGCCCTCGTTCAAAATGTACAGCGGTGCATTTGTGCATAGTATTGGGCATACAAAGAAAGGCACGGCATTTTCGTAGTAGCCAACGGCATTGCCTTGTATGTGCGATTCGAGGATGCTTGGCAGTGCGTATCGCAACTGGTTCACGCCTGATTTGATGTCTTTGTCGAACGTTTCACCTGATCCGAGATGGATCTCCGTCCCCTTCACACCCAAAGGTATGGACTGCATGAATTCATAAACCGTATTCCTGGGGAAATCAAAGGGCGTGAATTCTGGAAATGATCGTACTGACGCGATCATTCCTTGTCCAAAATCAGCTCGGTTCAAGTCGGGCGTAAAAAGCCAGATCTTCTTCTCGGCTCTATACTTGCACTCGATTGGAATCGCCAAGTCACATTCAAGCTGGTCGTCATCCGCCATTGGCAAATAGCAGTCCACCAAGAGGTCGCACGAAAAATCCTTTGTTTCGTCTCCGTCCCTTCGTGAGTATGTATACTCGGAAATAACCGCTGCCCCCATTCCAGTCATAGCCCGCGCAGTGGCATGTTCCAGTATCAGCCCGGAGGACAACAAGCCCTGTTGCCACTTGATTTTCTTGACGGCTTTTGCTTTTCCCTTCGCCGCTCCATCTGCGCTTGTGCGGTCAGAATCTGTATTAGTTTTTTGTTTTTTCACAACCGCCTCTTCCCCTTCTTTTCCACCGGCAGCAGCGGCGCGGTGTAGCGCTCGTAGAGCGCGAAGAGGAACTCCACGCGCTGGCGGTCGGACGTGAAGGGCTGTTTCTGGTAGCACGCGTCCACCGCGCGGTCGAGGTCGGCATGCGCCTTCACCAGATCGGCGGGCATGGTCAGCGGATCGTAAAGGTCGGCCAGCGTCGAGAGCGGGTGCGCCGCACGCGCATCGAGCACCGCCTGGGCTTTCGCTTCAACTGCGGCCTTCTTCTTCGCGTCGCCGGTGAGCAGCCCAGCCGTGCGTTTCGGTTCGCGTCCGTCCTCGTGATACGAAGACCAGTAGATACGCGCCGCCGCTTCCCTGACGCAAGAGGCATCGCCTCCTGATGTCTCCGATCCTCGCGTGTCCATCTGCGGCCAAGGGAAGGTGTTGTAGACCATCGAGCCGGAATAGCTGTAATCGGATTTCATACGTCCGCCAACCTGCCGCATCCAGGCCATGTGCATCGTCGAGATCAACACGCCGAAAAGGTATCTGTCGGCGGTCGGGATGATAAAACATTTGTTGCTTACAATCAGGGACGGTTGGGCGATGCCGATGGGGATATACTGCCGCCGCTCGGAGGAGACCTCCGGGATCAGGATAAACTCGGTGTCCGGCTGCGATCGGTAGAAGAACAGCGCGGGCGTCCGCGCGGCGCTCCGGGTCGGCGCGGCCGTGCTCTTTGCCCGGAAAGCTCGGACGCGCTCGACCCGCTCCATGACGAGCGGAAGGGAACGGTATTCTTCCGGCTCCGCATCCGCGAGCCAGAGGCACCAGCGGGTATTGCCGTTGATGAATTCCTCTGAACCGGTAAAGCGACGCAGGTATTTTTCCGCGCCCGGTTCTGCGGCGATCAGCGCCGCTTTCTCCGCGTCGGACAGAATCAGGTTGCCGCCGTCGGACGGCTTGTTACCGCAGCGCGTCTCCGGAACGGGCGAAAGCGGCGTCTGACGCTTCGTGACAAACGAATCCGGGCCGGGCGTGAGATAAGGGCTGATGTTGGCGGTTTCGGTCACGGTGGCCGCGCCGTTGCCGGAGTCGTAATCGAACAGCCTTTTGACGGGAATGTCGAACGTGGCGAAGCCGATGATGACCACGTGGACGTGGGCCTTGCCGCGGGCCTCGCTCTGCCACTGGAACGTCCG
>CAYSXF010000389.1:0-4981 GCA_964434815.1 uncultured Lentisphaeraceae bacterium | reverse complement strand
GTCTATGGCACTTACTTCTTTGCGTCTGGACTCGTAGCCACCGCATCGGCCCCAGCCATTGTCCCCCTAGTCGACGATACGCGAGTCTCAAACAGCGGCTATTTCGGCACAGGCAGCGTCCCTCAGCGCGGAACGAACCAGACTGTCACCTTTCAGATGGACACCTCGGCCCTGCTGGTCTGGATGTGGCAGCGCGAATATCGCCTCCAGATCAGCACAGACGTCGGGGGATTGCCCACCCAAACCGTCTGGGGCGCCAGCGGAGGAACCGTCTCCGTTCCTGACGCCGCAGAAATTATGACTCTCTCGAACGGCGCCTCATACGCGTTTGCCGAGTGGCATCTCGACGGCTCGCGCACGCCTGTTGCGCCGAAGCGCAGCGCACCTTCGTTTGGCTCGCTCGTCATGAACGCGCCTCACACGTTGGAAGCGCATTACTTGCCCATCGGCCTCGATGCCGACACTAACGGCATTCCCGACTGGTTTGAAGTCCAGTATTACGGCACGAATGGCCAGAACCCGCAATCCGATGACGACGGCGACGGCTACACCTTGCTTGAAGAGTATCAGGACCGCACCGACCCGCTCAACGCCTCCATCGTGCCCGCACCACCGCACATTACCTTCACGCCGCTCGACGCGACGCTGACTCACCCCGGCCCGTTCACCATCCGCGCCACGATCACCGACACCCGTGCGGTCAGCAGCGCCACTGTGTACTGGCACCGCAAGACCGAGGCGTGGCAAAGCACGCCCATGCTGGCTGTCTCCAACAACCTGTTCGAGGCACAGATCGGCTCAGTCTCAGCCCCCGGCGATGACTTCGAATATCAGATCATCGCCTCCGACCCGTCCGGGCGCACCAGCCAGACCGACGTCTTTTTCTTATTCTTGAGTTATCCGGTGGCCGACACGTCCCGGTTCCACGACCTCTCTTTTGTTGCGCTGCCTACCCAGAACGTCGTCTCTGCCTACATGAACCTCTTCAACACCGGCAACGCCGATCTCGTGTGGACCATGCGCTTCGCACGCGTCGAGAGCATTCTCGACACGTCCTTGCCCTGCTGGAACCGCGTCTCGCTCGGCCAGGCGTGGGAAATCTCCACCAACCGTTTCACCTCCGCGCCCTACGCGCTTCACAGCCGGCTCGTCTCCAACAGCGCGGTCACCGCTCCCGTGCGTGCGACCATCGCCATGCCACCTCTCCTCATCGGCGCGAACGCCACGCTCTCGTTCAAGTACTGGATCCACTCGGAACCGTTTAACGCTACGCGCGCGTTTGACGGCGGCATCGTTGAGTTCTCGAAAGACAATGGCGCCACCTTCGAACAGCTCAAAGGCCCCTACACCTCTACGATCTACGGCTGGGACGCCTCGCCGTGGACGAACGGCACGCCCTGCTTCGCTGGCTACGGCACTGAAGGCTGGCGCACAGCCACGTTCGATCTCGCTAAAGAGTATCCCGCAGAGAACGGCTTCCAAGGCCGCACGCTGGTGTTCCGCTTCCACTACGGCGCCGACAACAACACCGACAACGAAGGCTGGTACATCGACGATATCACCGTCATGCCGCTCATGTCTGAAAACGGGTTCTCGCATAATATCGAATCCACCTACAATTACACGATCCCTGCGGGCAATTACAAACGTATCCTCTGGTACAATCAACCCTCCGTAATGACTGTGCGCAACGACAACCTGACCGTTTTCATCCTGAGCAACGACCCCGTTAACCCATCCTACAGTTTTCTCTGGAGCCTGAAGATCCGCGACTATCCGCTCATGCCTAATCTGTATGCCACGCAATCCACATCGGGCGACGGTCGTATCCGGCTCAGCACGGGAGTCGCCGACCGCGACGGCGAGCCAGTCAGCCTTGCTTTCGACTGGTCCTCAGACAACGGCAAGTCCTGGCTTCCCGCCGCGCTCACGAACGTTCTCACCAGCACCGGCACGGTCTCCCTCGCCACAGCCAACGGCACGCTCACCAACCTGCTGACCGCGTGGAACGGCAACCGTGGCACCAACCAGCTCAGCGCGACATGGGAGTCGCGCGCCGCCGTTCCGCCCGTCACGGTCTGCACGCAGACGCTCTTCCGCATCACCGCCACCAACGGCTATTTTGGCGCATGCTACATGACGCCGCGTTTCATCGTGGACAATGTTCCGCCCACGTTCCTTCCAGGCTCGCTGACCGCCTCGCCGCGCAGCTCCGTCGGCCCATACGCAATCACCACGAACCTGCTCAACCTCACTTGGCCCGCCGCCACAGACGCACCTTCCAGCAGCGCACTCACCTACCGGCTCACCCTGTTTCCTTCGGGAACAAATACGCTGTCGCAAACGAATGCAACCCTTGCTGTGTCCAACCGCCTTGACCGCGTGCACACCTATTCCGTCACCGCTTACGACCCGGCAGGAAATGCCAGCGCAACGCTTACCCTCTCGCTGCTTGTTCTCAACGCCTGTGGCGACTATGACCATGACGGCATGACCACTGCGGATGAGGAGATCGCGGGCACCTCTGCGACAGACGCCCGTGACCGCTTTATCGTCTCCATGCAGCCCAACACCGGAAAGGCGGGCGTCCTATCGCTCTCGTGGCCAAGCGTCACTGGCCGGCGCTATACCATCGAAGCCACGCCCTCGCTCCTGCCGCCCGCGTGGCAACCGCTTCCCGCCTATACCGATATTCCCGGCACCGGCACGCCCCTCACCATCGACCTGCCCAACAACCTGTCATCCCAATTCTTCCGCCTGCGCGTTCGCATTCCGTAATAAAGGTGTCCTCATGCTCTACGTCAAACCGATTCCCCGACACTTCTTGCCGCTCGCTGTAGCTGCGTGCCTGCTCTTGTCAGCCGGCTGCCGCCGCGCTCAGGAGCCCCTGCGCGTCCAGTGGCTCACGATGGGCACAGTCGCAGCCGTGCAGTGCGCAAATCATGCGACCGCACCCCAAGCGCGAGATATCTCCCAGACCGCCTTCGACGATCTGGACCGCGAACTCTCCGCGTGGAAAAGCGAGAGCGTCCTCATGGCCGTCAACCGCGCGGCAGGAACCGCTGAACCGGTTCCGATTTCCCCCGCCTTCGATACTGTGCTGCGTTTCGCCCTGACGATCTGCAAAGAGAGCGATGGCGCATTCAACCCGCTCATCGGCCCTGTGATGCGCGTGTGGGGATTCAACGGATCAGACGCGCGTCAGACGCCGCCTGCCACAGATGAACTGCTTGCCGCGGCCGCACTCGCCGACTGGCGGTCGATCGAATTCGTCGCGCTCACCAACGGAGCAGCGTTGCGCCTGCGGAAACCGGGCATGCAACTCGATCTCGGCGCGATCGCCAAAGGTTACGCCGTGGACGTCGCATGGGAGCGGCTCAAGGCCGCCGGACACACGAATCTCCTCGTCGATTTGGGCGGCAATCTGCGGGTCATTGGCGAAGCGGCGCCCGGACGGGGCGGCTGGCGCACAGGCGTCCGTAACCCGTTCGCGGAAGGCGAACTCATCGGAAAATTTCTCATGCGCGACGGCGAGGCGGTCGCCACCTCCGGCAATTACGAGCGGTTCGTCGAGATCGAAGGCGTCCGCTACGCGCACATTATGGACTCGCGCACGGGCAAGCCCGTCACCGGCATGGCCGGCGCCACGGTGGTCGCGCCCACCGCTGTGCTCGCCGACGCCCTTTCAACCACGCTCTTTATTCTCGGCCCGCAGCGGGGGACCGATTTTCTCCGCAACCATCCCGGCTGTGACGCGCTTTGGATTCCTGATACGCCGACCAATCTCACCATCTACGCGACGGCCGGCATGGCCAAGCGCCTCACGCCCATCGGCAATACGCCGTACACGCTCAAGGTTGTCTCTTCCGAAATATCCCGTCAATCACGCCCCTAACGTCCCTCCCGTTTCTCAAGCAAGGAGTCCTATGCGTTTCATCCGCTTCCTCTCCGATTCCCCCACGCCTCTCACCGGCATTCTCCATCCGGACGGCAACGCCGAGCCCATTGACGGCGATCTCTTCGGTGCATGGCAACCCACTGGACGCCGCGTCCGCGTGACCAAATTGCTCGCGCCGCTCCAGCCTTCGGTGATCCTCGCCATCGGCCTCAACTTTCGCGAGCACGCCCTAGAGACCAAGCAGCCCATCCCGGAGTTCCCGGTGCTATTCATGAAGAGCCCGTGGGTTACGCAAAACCCCGGCGACCCGATCATGATTCCTACACATCTCGCCAGCACGAAAGTCGACTACGAGGCCGAACTGGTGGTGATCCTTGGCAAGGCTTGCAAGAACGCTACGCGTGAGAACGCGCTGGATTATGTGTTCGGCTACACCTGCGGCAACGACGTCACCGCGCGCGACTGGCAGAAGAGCTTCGGCGGCAACCAGTGGTGCCGCGGCAAGTCCTTCGACACGTTCGCGCCGCTCGGGCCCTGCATCGTCACCAAAGACGAAATTTCCGACCCGCAGGCACTCACGCTCCGCGCCATCGTCAACGGCGAACTGCGCCAGTGCTCCAGCACCGCAGACCACATCTTCAGCGTGGCCGACCTGATCGTCTTCTTGAGCGGCAGCACAACCCTGCCCGCCGGTACGGCCATCTTCACTGGCACACCCTCCGGCGCGGGCTTTGCACGCACGCCGCCCGTTTACCTCGCCCCTGGCGATACGGTCACCATCGCCATCGACGGCATTGGCGAACTCACCAACCCCGTCGCCCTGGAAGCGTGGACGACTTAGGGCGCGGAGAACTTGAGGATGTAGCTGGCGTTTTTATCGCCATAAGCCGTCCACACCGCGTGCGTCTTCGGATCGACGGTGAGCGTGTGCGCTTTGACTCCGGTCTTGACGTTGCCCAACTGTTTGGCGCCTTCTGCGGTTTCCTGCACCACCGAGATCACCCCGCCCGATGCGGCGCAATACACGCGCCTGTTCCCGGCATCGAACACGATCTGATCCACGCCTGCCGCGATGTCCACTGA
>CAYSXF010000388.1:0-4991 GCA_964434815.1 uncultured Lentisphaeraceae bacterium | reverse complement strand
CCCAGATTTCGCTGAACTTCTTTTCGCGCACATTGCCGACAGGCTTGTTACGCCAGAACTGGTCAGGGTAGACCGTGCCGTCCCAACTGATGCAGGCCAGCCCGTGCCCCGTACTGTTGCCGCCGTTCATGCGCAGCAGCGTCATGACGTCGTCGGCGCGCGGACGCTTCTCGGCAGTCATCCGCATGTAGAGGTATGGCCCATCGCAATGATTGTCCACCGTCAGAACCTCCACGGGGAAACCGCGCTCATGCAACCGCACCGTGCGGTCGATAATCAGATCCAGCGTGGCGCGGCGCTGCACCGGATCGAGATCGTGACTGGCGATATCCGCGCCACGGCCGCAGTACACCAAGTGATAGAGGCAGATGCGCGGGATGCGCTCGGCCTCCATGAGGTCGAAGATGGCGGGGATCTCGCCGACGTTGTCTTTTGTCATCGTCACGCGCAGACCCACTTTGACGCCCGCGTCGCGGCAGTGACGGATACCGGCCAGCGAGCGCTGAAAGGCCCCCGGACACGCGCGGAAACGGTCGTGCACGATTTCCATGCCGTCGATGCTGATGCCCGCATAAGAGAGGCGGATGGCCTTGAACTCGGCCGCCATGCGCGCATCGATCAACGTGCCGTTCGTGGAAAAAACGACGCGCATGCCGAGACCTGTCGCGTGACGCGCCAAGGTCAGAATGTCGGGGCGCACCAAGGGCTCGCCTCCCGAAAAGAGCAGCACCGGCGCGCCGAAGGCGGCGAGATCGTCAATCAGCGCAAGCGCCTCGTCGGTCGACAGCTCATCCGTGCAGCCCTTATTCGCCGCATAGCAATGCGTGCAGGAGAGATTGCAGCGCGAGGTCACGTTCCATACGACGACCGGCTTTTTGTCTTCCGAAAACTGAAGCAAATGGCTCGGCAACTGTGCAGACCTGCGTCCGTAGCGCAGCGGATCTGACACCTCAACGGTTCCGAGATATAGTTTAGAAATTCCGATCATGTGTGCTTCCCCTAGCAAATAGAGTCCGTTGTTTCCTTTGACGCTGGCATCAACTATATCACTCGATGGCCTCACCGGCAAACGTCAATCCGAGCCGCCCCGCACGCGGAAGGTGAGCGGCGCGGAGGCGACGACCAACCCGTTGGAGGTGCTGACCGCCGACCAAAGCGAGTAGCTACCACTACCGAGTCTCGACTGCGGCGGCCCCTGCTCGACCGCCACGGAGCAGGCTGACTCAGCCGCCTTGCCCAGGCGCTTATGCCCAAGATAGACCGAGACTTCTCTGACGCCTCCAGCGGGCACCGCTTCTGCCCGTGCCGTCACAAACGCCGGACCGTCAAGCACGCTGCCTTCCGCAGGCGACGTCACGCGGATAGCAGGAACCGGCAGCCCTTGGCTAGACACGCGGAAAACAAAGTCGTACTGTCTGCCGTTGAAGCGCCTATCCGATGAGGTCGTGCGGAGTTCCACCTGCATGACGCCCTTCTGATAGTCGTCCGCCGTCGGATAGAGTCGGACAGAACGGCCCGCAGACTCGTCTTGCGAAAAATAGATTTCCTCGGTTACCAAACCGTGCTGCACGATGCTGGCGCACACCACATCGCTAGGCCTCTCAACAGGTGAGCACAGGACACTGAAACCGGTCGCAGGCGAGACGCTGTCACTTGCGAAAGAAAAAGAAACAGCCTGCTTTTCATCATAATTGAGAAGAAAGGGCCGTGTGTCGTTCGCACCGTCGATAGCCGTGTCGTCCGATTGCGCACTGGCCATGAAGTGGAAAAACAGGGTCGGGCTGTTGGTCGCAGGCAAGATACGAACGGACTGATCGATATCGTAGTTATCCGGTGCAAACACAAGAGAGTCACGCGAGAGAGATGCGACAGCAGGCACATCCGTGGCGCAAAGGACACGGACTTCGGCAGAGGGGCGATCGAGCAGCCTGATCGAGACAAAGCCGGGATTTTCCGTTTCAATGCGGTACGTCTGGGTACGCATGAGCAACGCGTTTCGCGACCCGCTGAGGCGGGAGAGCTGCGATATCGTGTCGTAGCCGATCCTCGCACACACCTCGTGATAACCGTGGGGATGATCTTGATTAAACGCATGGGGTTTCGCTTTTTCCGGCACGGGCAGGCAACGATCGGTCACGAGCGTATAAATCATGTTAGCCAACATGTAAGTCAGCCAGTCGTTGGAGCGCCCTGGGACGCTCTCCTCGACCAATGCGGGGTTGGCCTGCCAGGCTCGGGCCCAGGCGACCTGATACGGGATGAAAACCAACCCCCTGCTTTTGGCGTAATCGTAACCCTCGATCAGCACCGATTCGAGGTTCCGCAGGGTCTCGACCCCTTTCGTTCCGCCCTCATGATTGCGGCAGAAGACGGCCACACACGGCTGAAGCCGGTTCGTCGTGGCAGGGCCGGAGGACGAGTAGTTCTCGCCATCCAGATACTGATCCATCTGTCGCGTGTCCGCGTACACCAGATCGAACGCCGAAGAGTACCTGTCGAACCCGTTGAGATACCAGTCCGCAGGCGTCTTCCAGAACCAATCTTGAAAAGCAGCGTCCAAAATGAACTGAAGGTTCTGCCGGACAGGATCGTCCTCAGCCGTGCACGGAACATAGACTTTGAGCCGCTTGTTGATGCGCGGCTCAATGCGAACAACGCCGCTGAAGGGGCCGGCGTAGTGCCGCAAGACTTTAGCCTTCTGCATGGCATCGTAAGCCGAGATCGCCAGCACCTCCGTGGTCTTCTTAGTGGTCCAGTCGGTCTCCAAGGCTGCCTTCGGCAACTTTGTGCCGGTCAGTTCGCAACAGATGCCCGCAGCGGCTATGAAGGCATAGGCGCGGGCTTTCACCGGCGATTCGGACGTCATCCGATTGTGCAGCAAGGCATCCGTCCACCCGAACGCAGCGGGAATCACGTGGGCGCCACACCCGTCCCCCACCCGATACACGGTCTCCGCTAGCGAGGTCACCCGCTTGTCCCTGAATGTGGAGGCCGGCTTGGCGATCAAGACCACGGCTGTGCGGATACCTTTTTCAGCCGCACCCGCCGTGATCGCCCTCACCCCTTCGAAGAAGAGTTCGGGATACCCGTGCACGATCTCTTCCGACTCGTCCAGCAACAGAAAGTCGTACTGACCTGCAAGCAGTTTGGCACGCTCCGTGCCGATATCGGGGTTATACCACCACCCCAGCAAGGTGCGGTTCTTCGAGACAGGCTCGAGCGCGACGCGCACCGGTTTGCCCGGCCGGGTAGCCTTGATCATGCTCTCCAGATCCGCGCAGATGAGGGACGCGTCGATGCCGCCGTTTTGCTGGGGACGCGACAGCATGGCGATACGGATAACCCCGTCCCCGTTGACATCCAAGTCTGCAGCGGAGAGAGGAAGACAAGTCGTAGCCCATAGCAGGAACATGGCCGCACGACCGTATGACGCAGTACAGGTCATCGCGCTCCCGCTGACGGCCCTGTCGCCGTCGCAACCCGCTTTGGCGTGCCGATGATCCGCAGCAGCGTAGTCTCGAGCAAAAACATCTCAGGCAGGCCGGTTGAAACCAGCTTCTCTCGAAGCTCCAGAATCCGAAAACGCGCGACTCGCAGCTCCTGGAGCGAATAGTTCAACGCGTGCGGAAGCTTCTTTTTCATGGCCCACGCGTTCAGCGTTTTGGGGTTGACAGGCAGCACATTGAGCAGTGCCGCGGCCTCCGGCGGCAGAGCGGCTGCCCAGCCACACGAGCCCCCTTTCCCGCCATAGATCCATTTGCGGTCATGGGCCTCCCGCAAAACCAGCAGCTCGCGCACACTTTTCTCCAGCATGGCGGCCAGCATGACGCCGATGCCTTTCTGCCCGCTCAGCCGGTTCAGCGTATCGAGCAACGCGAACGCGTTACGCTCACCGAACGCGTCGAGCAGATCCCATGCCTCCGCCTCGCGGCCGATCGACGTGATCTCGCGAACGTCTTCGGCAGAGACCAAGCCTCCGCCGCCCATGTACAGGCGCAGCTTTTCCACCTCCTGCGTCAACATGCGCGTGTCGAAACCGACCCGGCCGAGGAACTCCTTGCGCGCCTGATCCCCCATAGACAGCTCGGCCTTCGCCAGCATCGCGTCCAACCGCTGGTCAGCCAGCTTCTCGAGCTCCCAACTTTTGAAGCCGCCTCCGAAGTCCTCGACCTCACCCTGCTTCTGGCACACTTTGAAAAAAACCGACGACCGCAGAATCTTCGCTGCCGTGATGACGAGTATCTGGCCTTCCAGGAGCCCGCCTTTGAGCCACTCCGTCAGCTTCTCCACGGCCTCCTTGGCAGCGGCTGACTCCGACACGCGACCGCCGCCGGTGAGGAAGGAGGCGTTGCGCAGCCACGTGACCTTGACCGCACCGAAAAAACCGGGGGTCTGCACCGATTCGATGCAGGCGTCTACAGCCCGGCGCACCTCGTCGCCGGTCTCCACGCGGCCATCCACCTTCTCGACGCCAAAGGCACGGTCCGCAGCAGGCACAAGCCGGTCAATCCGCTCGCGCGCTGCGGAGTCGACCAAGTAGTCGTCGTCGCCGCATATCAGACATAATCCGCCGTTCATGGGGTGTGATTATAGCGGGAAGGGAACCCGATTGCGAGACGGCAATGCGGCTCCTGAGCGAAAGAATCCGACCCGCGCCCAGCCGCCCGCAAAAAGAGGATAAAAGATCAGGAAAACAGTTGCCCGGAGTGCGTTCCCACTTGTATAGTATGACAAAACCGATTTGAAATACGATTCAATCAAAAAGGAGTTTTGAGTATGCGGAAGCCGGTAGCAACCATTGCGCACGTGTGTCTTTCATGGCTTGTCTTAACTGCCACACCCGCCCTCGTTCTGACGGGGTGCAAACCGTCCGCTGAGAAGATCGCGGCGCGCGAGGAAAAGATCAACCAAGAAGTCGAAAGCCTGTGCGCGAAAGCCCAAGCGTTTCAAGCAGAGGGGAAATTTGCAGAAGCGCTCGCTCTGATCGACAA
>CAYSXF010000387.1:0-4996 GCA_964434815.1 uncultured Lentisphaeraceae bacterium | reverse complement strand
GTTCGGCATATTGATCACCAGCGGTGCGGTGTTGCCGGTGCTCCTGATGGCGGCGATGTATCGATTATGCTGCAGTTGCCAGTAAGGCCAGTCGCCGACACGCGCTTCCTCGCCGGGCGGAGCCCCGTTCGGTTCGTTCATCGGCTGAAGCCAGACATATGGATCGTCTTTCCATTGGCTGGCCAGCCAGCCCAGCCAGCCTTGTC
Source organism: uncultured Lentisphaeraceae bacterium (assembly GCA_964434815.1). GTDB lineage: Bacteria > Verrucomicrobiota > Kiritimatiellia > RFP12 > UBA1067 > CAYSXF01. The sequence continues at coordinate 4,790 of CAYSXF010000387.1, read as the reverse complement.
GTCCTACAAAGGGTTTTGTCACACTGTCCTCGAAGGACGTATAGCCATTGGCGATTTCGACGACGAAACCGCGCTTCCGAGCCTGAGCGACGGTGTCAATGAGTTTGGCGCGGTCAATGTCGGTGCTGGTCTGATTGCGGGCTACGAAAATGCGCACCAGATTGCAGCCCAAACTGCGGATCAAGTCGTAATCGCGCCCGATCATGGTGGTTGAGTCCCACGTCTTCACGTTACCGCAAAACGGCCCGAGCGGCGACGCAATCCCCTTGACCACAAACGGCCGGCCTTCGGGGTCCAGAATCGTGTTGCCCTTCACGCAAAAAGCCTTTGTGCGCTCGTCTGCGCAGAGCGAAAGAACGGAAAACATCAGGAAGGCAATTGGGAGGTGCTGTTTCATTGGTTTTGTTGGTCTCCTGTGCCGCGGAATTGCACGTCCGATTACCGGTCACCGACATTCTCCAAGTCGTATACCCGGACATAATCGACGAGAAACACATCAGGCAGTTTCGCCTGAGTGATGTCCTTGCACCACGAGTTTGTCTCGTCACTCAACTTGATGTATTGGGGAACCTGGCAGACCGCACCCGGATTGATCCTCCACGTCTCCTTACCGTCAATGTAGAAAACATATTCTTCCGGCTTCCACCAAAGGGCGAACGTGTGCCAGCCCTCTCGAATTCCGGGAACCGTTGCGGTCTGCAATCGCGATTTCTCGCTAGTGCCCGAGGAATCCCAGTAGAGCGTGTGTTGGACCTCATCGTTGAGCCAGAACTTCTCGAAGATATCGATCTCCATGCCGTTGCGTCCGTCGCTGCCGACGGTTTGCACGCCGGGGCTGTAGAGCCAAAATGACGACCAGTGGCCCTGTTCTTTCTGCAACTGCACGCGGGCCACATAATAGCCGAAAGCGTGCTCGAACTTGCCTTTTGTGCGCACGCAACCGCCGATGATTTTTCCGTCCTCACGGGATGTCTGCATGACCAGCCGACCTTGTCCATCCAGCGAGACCGCCTTGCGCATCCACCATCCTGTCTTGCGCGGTCCGTCCGGCGGCGTCTCCCACTTGGTTTCGTCCAGAGTTTGGCCGTCGAATTCGTCGTGCCAGACCATTTTCCACACCTTGCCATTCGGAGGCGCGGGAAGGCTATTCTCTAACGGATTTGTTTGTCCCCATGACTGGCAGAGGATCAATTGTAACCCAGCGACGGCCGCAATGGCGCATTGAACTCGCATGCGGTTTCTCCAATTTCGTGGCCACGAAATGCTAACCTCAAAAGGCGCTGGGCACCGCCGCGCCCCGCTTCCACCTTGGCGCTGAATGTAGCACACAACGGAGAACCGGTTCAAGCCCAGCCGTTCTCCGTCGAGATGCATTGAACCGTCTGCGATCTCCGTCCCGATTATCAGCAACCGCATCTTACACCGGCTTAGATATAACCGCGCTCTGTAAAGAACAGATGAGATTAGTTCAAAAATTTCAAGAAGGCATAAGGCGGCGAAAGCCAGCACTCAGTCTCCAGAGTGACATGCGCATCCGTTTTTGCATTTAACCGAATTATAATGCCGCTCTAACACGATTCAGACTCCCCTTTCGTTTACTGTGCCCATGGTTAATAAAAAACTCCCTAAGCGAACCGCTGTCCGGGCAGACCTGCACGTCCACTCCCATCACTCCAAGCATCCGAGCGAGTGGATCCTGCAGCGCCTGGGCGCCAGCGAGTCCTACACGCCGGTCGAGACCGTCTATCGGATGGCGAAAGAGCAGGGCAACACCTTTGTCACGCTTACTGACCACAACACGATCGACGGGGCGCTTGAACTCTGCCGGCTGCACCCCGAGGACTGTTTCGTCAGCACGGAGGCCACCACCTACTTCCCGGAGGACGGGTGCAAGGTTCACATCCTCTGTTTCGACATCACGCCTGAGCAATTCGCGGTCATCCAGCGCGCCCGCGACAACATCTACAATCTCCGCGACTATCTGCGTCAGGAGAACATCGCCTGTTCTGTCGCCCACGCGACCTATAGCGTCAACAACAGGCTCACGATGGAGCATGTGGAAAAGCTGCTGGTGCTGTTCGACGTGTTCGAAGGCATCAACGGCACGCGCGGCAAGGAAAGCAACGGCGTGTGGCAGCAGGTGCTGGGCAGCCTCACCCCCGAGGATATCCGCCGGATCAGCGCCAAGCACCACCTCGATCCGTGGTCCGCCGAATCGTGGCGCAAAGGGCTAACGGGGGGCTCCGATGACCATGCCGGACTGTTTGCGGGACACACGTGGACGACGGCCGAGGCGGACTCTAAAGAAGGCTTCATCGCGGCGATCCGCAATAGACGCGCCACCGCAGACGGCCGCAGCGGCGACTACATGGCGCTGGCCTACGGCATCTACAAGATCGCGAGCGAGCATGTGCGGCAGAAGCACTCAAGTGCCTCGGGGCTCGCCGGCTTGCTTGCCTCGATCCTCTTCCACGATAAAGGGCCCAGCCTGCGGGAACGCCTGTTTATGCGCAAACTCGGGCTCCGGCGCTCCGCCCGCGACCAGATCATGTCGCGTTTTCTCAACCGCCTCTGCGAAGTCACCCAGGACGCCTCCAAGTTCGGCCCCGACTGGCAGATCAGCCACGCTTATAACGCACTGGCGGTCCTGCTCGATGAGTTCACCGTTGAAATCGCCAATGGCATCAAGCAGGGCGTCAGCGGCCAAGCCAGCCATGATCTGCTGCAGTATCTCAGTTCCGCGCTGCCGGCCTTGCTCTTCGCGACCCCGTTCGTCAGCACGCTGCGCATCCTCAACAAGGGCCGCGAATTGAACGGCCAACTGAGCGACGCCTTTCACCTGAAGCCGGAGGGGACCGCCAAGCGGGTCCTCTGGTTCTCCGACACCATCGCTGATTTGAACGGCGTTTCTGTGACGATGCAGGAACTCGCAGAAAGCGCGCACAAAGAAAAGGCCCCCCTCCGCCTGGCCGGCTGCCCGACGGAAAGCGAGCGCCGCCTGCCGGTCACAGACCAGATGCTCAGTCTCCCATGCATCTATGAGGTGACCCCCACGTTCTACAACGCCCACACCGTCCGATTCCCGTCGCTCTTGCGCTCGCTCGACATGATCGACTTGGCCCGGCCTGACAAGATCGTCATCTCGACTCCGGGGCCGGTCGGGCTCACCGGGTATCTCGCGGCGCGCATATTGGGAATACCGTGCGTGGGCGTCTACCACACCGACTTCACCAAACAGGCCGAGGAAGTCATCGAAGACCGGCAGATGGTCGATGTCGTGGGCAGCTATATCAACTGGTTTTACGCGCGGATGGACGCGATCCTCGTGCCCAGCCAGAACTACATGACCCGGCTTGCCGACCAGGGGCACGACCGTTCCCGCATGCGGCTGTTCCGACGCGGACTCGGCGAGTCCTTTAGGCAAGTGAACGCGCGTCATCTGCGCGAGGCGGAGGCGCGCTGGTTCCGCGGCGGCGCGGCGACGCTGCTGTACACAGGGCGGCTCGGCAAAGAGAAAAACCTCGAGTTGCTTGCCGAGGTTTTCGAACGGCTTCGTTCAGAAGGGCTGTCCGTGCGTCTTTTGATCGTCGGCGACGGGCCCGAGCAAGCGGCACTCGAGCGGCAGTTCGCGCAGCACAAAACCGAGGTCTGCTTCACCGGACGGCTCGACCGCGAGATACTGAAAGCTCTTTATCAGCTTTCCGATGTGCTTGTCTTTCCGAGCACGACCGACACCTTCGGCATGTCGGTTCTGGAAGCCCAGACCCTCGGCCTTCCGGCCCTTGTCTCGCAGTGCGGCGGACCTCAGGAGATCATCGTGGACGGCAAAACAGGCTACGCGCTGGACACAACCTCTGTTGAGCGCTGGACCGACACCTGCCGGACACTCGTCGAAGCGCGCTTGAGCAATCCTACAAGTTATAAAGCGTGGCGAGACGAGATCAAGTCCATCTTCGCGACACGCTACACATGGAAGAGCCTGATCGACGAAATCACCGAAAAGACCGCGCCCGGCGAGCATCCGGGTGAAAGATTGACCGCGACAAACTCAGCGCCCTCGCTCGACCGCCATCACCTTAAGGCCCAAACCCTTCTCGTTTGAACTGAACGCGAAAATAAAGGCAAACGGTTGGAGCGGATCTTCGCGATGCGCGGGAACGACTCGACCACCGAGAGCGGCGCAATGGCAAATAAAATAACAATCAGGCCGTGAAACTGCATGCGGGGGAGACCCCCTTGTCACATCCGTCTCTAAGAAACGACGTTCAGCCGTTGCCTAGCTGTTCCGTACCTTCGTTGAGGATGGCGATAGTGGCGGGATAACTGAACATCCAGTTGAGATTATTATAGTTTAACGCATTAACCTATAATAAAGGCAAGCGTTATTCTAAGTTCGATGCTTATTGCTTGCCCCGTTCTGATTACTTTCAAATGATCCGGTTTCGCCCAATCTGCGCCCTTTTTCACTGGTATTCACCCCCCTGCGGTGGTACGTTATGAACATGTAAGGTAAGCGTGTATCGGCTACGAAAATGCGTCAATCCATGAGCGGACTGAACCAACATCCCGAACAGGCGGCCAGAGAACTGATCGATGGCTTGCTTGCCGCCGCCGACTGGATCATCCAATCCAAGACTGAGATGAACGTGTTCTCGTCTCTCGGGGTGGCGGTGCGCGAACTGGCAACCCGCGACGGATCCGCCGATTATGTGCTTTTTGTGGATGGCGAACCCGTCGGCGTCATCGAGGCCAAGAAGGACAAAGAGGGTTTCCATCTCACGGCGCACGAG